>JBBRUV010000103.1:0-13824 GCA_038247465.1 Cytophagales bacterium | reverse complement strand
CACCACCAGCCCCAAAACGGTGTATCGCGAACGAAACGACACCGAATACCCAACGTTTCAGACCGCCGATTTTATTGATTTTTTTGCCGGACTTGCCGAGTCGGTGGTACCGGAGTATCGGCGGAAACGTCCCTACATCAGCAGTATTCTGAGTAAGAATGAGGTTGCCCGCGACGATAAATACAACAAAAAGCTGTTTCTACGGCTCCAGCAGGGGCATTACGTGCCAAACCCGCTGATGGAAGTGCTGGTGGCCGACCAATGGATAAACGTCTATGACCTGGCCGAAGTCGGGAAGCTACAGGCGTTGGACGACCGGCTCCTGACCCATTATTTAGACCGGATGATTTTTGCCCGGCAGCAATTAACCGTTAACCCTGACCACGACATACCCTGGCCGGTGCTGGAAAAGCAGTGGCAACAGCAGGTCATGGATCGCATGAACAGGGTGCGAACGGGGGGTAGATAGTTATTCTATTAACTAAAAAGAGTTTGTGCCAACGGAAAGCCAAATCTCATCGAACACCCCCCCCCGCACCAACGGCTTTGCCCCGTATCGGCCTGCCCCAAAAATCGGTTTGGCGGCCCACCACGCCCTGCGCTACCAGCGAAACGCCCGCCGTTGCCAACGGTGAATGAGGCCGGGGTTGGTAGTTTCGCAACCGGGCCAATGTTTCAGGATTGGGCGATTCGGCGGTGTGCATCACCGACGGTTTCGTTGATAACCAGGGCCCAGCACAGTCTCCGTGTCTTCGCCCAATGTTGGCGCGGGCCAGCTTGGGTGGGCGGGCGTGACCGAAAACTTGATCGGAACGCCAATCGTCTGATAATCACCGGCAATGGAATGGGTTTCGGATAAAATCATTTGCCGGGCCGCGAGATGTGGGTCGTGTTCAAGATCGGCAAGGTCAAGAATTGGGGTAATAAGCAGGTCCTGTTCGGTGCCAAATGCCACCCAATCGGCCTGCGAACGGCTCACAAACAGGCTGGTGATCTGGCGTTTGTACTCGTCGCGCCGGGCCGGTGTCTGCGGAGCCGTAAACCCGATCCAGTCCGGTTTCTCAACCAAGTGGCAAAATTTCGCCCAGAACTTGGGTTCCAGTGTGCCGAGAGCCACGTATCGCCCGTCCTGACAGGGATATACGCCGTAGTTTGGCAACCCGCCCGACAACGGTGCCGCTCCCCGAACGGCTTCGGCCATCTGCCCCACGTGCATCGCAAACACCGACTGCAACAACGGCATCGCCCCATCGGTCATGCTCACGTCAACGTGCTGACCCACACCCTGTTGCTGCCGGGCCGTCAGCGCGGCCAACGTGCCGATAACGGCCATGTAGGAGCCACCGGCAATGTCGGCGAGTTGCACCCCGGCCTGCACGGGTGGGCCGTCAGTATCGCCGGTCATGCCCAAAATTCCTGCCAAACCGATGTAATTGATGTCATGCCCGGCGAGGTGGGCGTATGGTCCGGTTTGCCCGTAACCCGTTACCGACACGTATATAATTGTGGGGTTGTGAACGCGGGCGGCATCGTACCCCAAACCCAGCTTGGCTAAGTAGCCGGGCCTGAACTGCTCCACCACCACGTCGGCAGTTTCGACGAGGTCAAAAAACGTGGCCCGGCCTTGGTCGGTGCGGTAATCGAGCAATACGCTTCGTTTTGAGCGGTTCAGCGACAGATAATTCAGCGATTCCCCGTTTTGGTAGGGCGGAAAATTACGGACATAATCGGGGGCGTTGGGGTCTTCGATTTTAATGACCTCCGCGCCCATGTCGGCCATGAGCATCGTGGCGAGGGGGCCGGGCAGCAGCCGCGTCAGGTCAAGAATTCGGATGCCCTGCAAGGGGCCGGTGGTAGGTTTGCGGGGTTGGGTCATGTTGTAACGCCGACAATCCTGTCGGCGCGTCTGTGATTACTTTGTAGGGGCTGAAAACTGCCTGAGAAGAATGCATTTGGCAAACGCCGGGCAACACCCAATTTACTAACAATATCATCCACCGGAACTGCAACCAACCCGCCCGGCGTTTTCTATTTTTGCAGTCTTTTACCCAGCAATTAGCCATAATGAACATTCCGCAGGAAATAGCCCGCCGACGTACCTTCGCCATCATCAGCCACCCCGACGCAGGCAAAACCACGCTCACCGAAAAACTGCTGCTCTTTGGCGGAGCCATTCAGACTGCCGGAGCCGTGAAATCGAACAAAATCAAGAAATCAGCCACGTCTGACTTCATGGAAATCGAGAAACAACGCGGTATCTCGGTAGCAACGTCGGTGATGACGTTTGACTATGAAGGTCTTAAAATCAACATCTTAGATACACCCGGCCACAAAGATTTTGCCGAAGATACCTACCGAACCCTCACCGCCGTTGACTCCGTAATTCTGGTTATTGATTGCGTGAAGGGCGTGGAAGAACAAACCGCCCGGCTCATGGAAGTCTGCCGGATGCGCGACACGCCGGTGATTATTTTTATCAATAAACTTGACCGCGAGGGGCGAAATCCGTTTGATCTGCTCGACGAACTCGAAGAAAAACTCAGTATCCGGGTGCGGCCGTTGACGTGGCCCGTCAACATGGGCAAAGATTTTAAGGGCGTTTATAACCTGATCGAGAGCAAACTGAACTTCTTCCGGGTCAATAAAACCCGCGTCGAAGACGACGTGCTGCCGATTAATCTGGGTGATTTATTGCTTGATGAGAAAGTTGGCGCACGCGACGCGGCCAGTCTCCGCGACGATGTTGAACTGATCGAAGGGGTGTATGATGCCTTTGACCGCGAGGCTTATCTGGCCGGACAGTTAGCCCCCGTGTTCTTCGGGTCGGCGGTTAATAACTTCGGTGTCAAGGAGTTGCTGGACGGTTTTTGTCAGTATTCGCCAGAACCCATTGCCCGCCCAACGGCCAGCCGGATGGTAGAACCGGGCGAGAAAAAATTTAGTGGGTTCGTTTTTAAAATCCACGCCAACCTCGACCCGCGCCACCGCGACCGGATTGCCTTTCTCCGAATTTGTTCGGGCGTTTTTGAGCGCGGTAAATTTTATCACCACACCCGGCTCGATAAAGACGTGCGGTTCAGCAGCCCGTTCAGCTTCATGGCCGACAGCAAGAGCATTGTGGAAGAAGGTTTCCCCGGCGACGTGGTGGGACTATACGACACCGGCACGTTTAAAATCGGCGACACCCTGAGCGAGGGCGAAGCTCTTCAATACCAGGGGATTCCGAGTTTTTCGCCGGAGATATTTAAGGAACTCGTCAACCTCGACCCCATGAAATCGAAGCAGTTGGAGAAAGGGATTCAGCAGCTTACCGACGAAGGCGTAGCGCAGTTGTTTACCCTTGCCTTAGGCAATCGCAAGATTGTTGGCACCGTTGGCGAACTGCAGTTTGACGTGATTCAGTACCGGCTCGAACATGAATACGGAGCCAAATGCCGGTGGGTAGGATTAGACTATACCAAAGCCACCTGGATAACGGCAGAAGACCCCGCCAAACTCACCGAGTTTATCCGGCTCAAAGGCAATCAGATCAGTTTCGACAAGGCGGGCAGTCCGGTTTTTCTGGCCGAATCAGACTGGATTTTGCGGATGAATCAGCAGAATAATCCGGGCGTTCAGTTTCACGAAACGTCGGAATTTGCGGTGGCGGTGTAGTGCCGGGTTATAACAACGGAGCGATTATGGACCTTGCTTACCCTTGTTTTCAACACCACAGATGAATCAGCTGCGTTATCGTTGATCCGATAATGAATGAATGATTCGCCGGAAAAGTGCTTTTTCAGCATAAGATTGACCGGATACGTAAACTATTTGCCCGTAAAATAACGGAAGTTACGGTAAAGGAGTAAACGTGAACCTCAACTAAGGAGAGATACATTGGGTCAACCCCTACTTCACAAACAGCATCTCGCGGTACTTCACCAACGGCCAGTCTTCGTCGTCCACAATCTCTTCCAGTTTGTCCACTTCGTAGCGGATCGGCTCAAAAAAGCCTTTAACTTCCGTAGCATACAGCCGGGCCATCTCAACCGCATTGCTCACCGCGTTTGCCCGTTTGCGGGCTTCGATCATGGCCGCAACGTTGGTTTTGATGGTGATAACCCGCTTCGAGATGTCGCGCAGCAGTTCTTTAATCGGTTCGGCTTCGTCGGTCAGGCCCAGATCCATGAGGTTTTTGGCGGTTTCGGCTAAGCGGCTCTGGTATTTCAGGGCCGTTGACACGATGTGGTTCATGGCTAAATCGCCCATTACGCGCGATTCAATCTGCACCATTTTGACGTATTTTTCCAATTCAATCTCATAGCGCGACTCCACTTCGGCGCGGCTCAGGATACCGAGCCGCTCAAAGACCGCGATTGATTCGGGTTTGATATACACCGCTAATGCGTCGGGCGTGGCCGTGATGTTGGAGAGGCCACGCCGGGCGGCTTCCTGCACCCATTCGTCGCCGTAGCCGTTGCCCTCAAACAAGATGCCTTTGCTGGCTGTGTAGTACTTTTTCAGCACCTCCACAATGGCAATTTCTTTCTTCTCGCCCGCTTCGAGCCGGGGGTCGAGGTCGGCTTTGAACCTCGTCAGTTGGTCAGCCACAATCGTGTTCAGCACGGTCATGGTACTGGCCGAGTTAGCGGCACCGCCCACCGCCCGAAACTCAAATTTGTTACCCGTGAAGGCAAAGGGCGAGGTTCGGTTGCGGTCGGTATTGTCGCGAATCAGGGCCGGAATCCGGGTCAGGCCGAGTTTATAATAGACGTTATCGCCCTTTTCGAGCAGGATTTCTGACTTTGTTTCGAGGTCTTCCAAGGCTCTGGTAAGCGGCTGACCCAGAAAAATTGACATGATGGCGGGCGGGGCTTCGTTGGCTCCCAAGCGGTGTTCGTTTCCTGCCGAGGCAATGCTGGCCCGGAGTAGATCGGCGTGGTCATGCACGGCCTTGATCACGTTCACCAAAAACGTCAGAAATCGCAGTGTTTCTTTAGGTTTACTGCTGGGGGCCAGCAGGTTAACACCCGTGTTGGTTCCCATTGACCAGTTGTTGTGCTTACCAGAGCCATTGATACCGGCAAAGGGTTTTTCGTGAAACAGCACCTTCAGGCTGTGCCGTTCGGCCACTTTGTCCATCAAATCCATGAGCAGGGCGTTGTGATCAATAGCCAGATTCACCTCTTCAAACGTCGGGGCCACTTCATACTGCCCCGGAGCCACTTCGTTGTGCCGCGTTCTGACGGGCATACCGAGTTTAAGAGCCTCGAACTCAAAATCAACCATGAAAGCATTGACGCGGGGTGGAATTGAGCCAAAATAGTGATCGTCAAGCTGTTGGCCTCGTGCCGGCGCGTGGCCGAACACCGTTCGTCCGGCCATTACTAAGTCGGGGCGGGCATAGAACAGGGCGCGGTCAATCAAAAAATATTCCTGTTCCGGGCCAAGCGTTGGAATTACTTTCTCGATGTTGCGGTCGAAGTACTGGCAAACG
Organism: Cytophagales bacterium; assembly: GCA_038247465.1. Classification (GTDB taxonomy): domain Bacteria; phylum Bacteroidota; class Bacteroidia; order Cytophagales; family Spirosomataceae; genus JBBRNH01. The sequence continues at coordinate 8,348 of JBBRUV010000103.1, read as the reverse complement.
GCGGTAGCGGCTTTATCCAACGCCGAAAGGGCTTTGAGGAGGGGCGTTTTATGGTCGAGTGCCTCGCCGGTGTAAGCGATAAAAACCGACGGAATGCAGAGCGTTTTGCCACCCGCGCCGTTGTCCATCAAAAACGCGGGCGAACTGGGGTCCCAACCCGTGTAGCCGCGGGCCTCAAAGGTGTTTCTAAGGCCACCACTCGGAAACGACGAAGCATCGGGCTCCTGCTGCACCAGAGCCGAGCCTTTGAATTTTTCAATGGCCTTCCCATCGCTGGGATTGATGTCGAAAAAAGCGTCGTGTTTTTCGGCGGTTGCGCCCGTCAGCGGCTGAAACCAGTGTGTATAGTGCGTGGCTCCTTTGCCGATGGCCCACGTTTTCAAGGCGTTAGCAATTTCGTCGGCAATGTCGCGCTCCACGCGGGAGCCGCTTTCGATGGCGTATGAAATCTTCTGGAACGCTTCGGGCGAGAGCATGGCCCGCATGGTTTCTCTGGTGAAGGTGTAGGAACCGTAATAATCAGCAACGCGCTCGGTGGGGGCGGCAACGCGGATAGCCTGACGGCTTTGGGCCTGTTCGAGGGCTTTGAAACGGAAATTAGACATGGTAGTTCGGCAAGGCACGTTTAGTTGCCAAACATAACTAAAATCCTGAACGGTTACGATATGAACGTTCCGGTTTCTAAATCGGACAGGTTCCAGGGTGTGGCCGGGTCGTAGCGAAGCTGGCCGCGTTCAACAGTGAGGGGGCTGTCGAAATTGTTGTAGTAGAGTTGGCCGGTGCCAAGGCCCTGCGGCATCGGGTTTTTGAACTGAGCGGCATATTGGGCAATGGCGTTCAGGCCAATATTGGATTCGAGTGCCGAGGTAACCCACCAGCCGATGCCGAGCCGACTGGCCGATTCGATCCAGGCATCGCAGTGATACAGGCCGCCCAATAAGCTGGGTTTCAAGACGATATACTGCGGTTGAATCCGTTTCAGGAGCCTGAATTTATCCACGTACTCCATCGTACCGATGAGTTCTTCATCGAGCGCAATCGGCACGGGCGAGTGGCGGCAGAGGTCGGCGAGGGCATCGGCCTGACCCGCCCGGATGGGTTGTTCGATGGAATGGAGGTCGAATTTTGCCAGTTGCTCTAACTTATACAGGGCTTCGCCGGGCGAAAACGCGCCGTTGGCATCAACCCGCAGCGTGATCTGATCGGCAGAAAACCGTTCCCGCACCAAAGCCAGCAATGCCAGTTCGTGCTCGAAATCAACGGCCCCGATTTTGAGTTTCAATGTGGTATAACCCGCTCGCAATTTCTCTTCGATTTGTTGCTGCATGAAGGCCGGGCTACCCATCCAGATCAGCCCGTTGACGGGTACAATGCGACTCCCGGCCATAAACTCCGCGTCACGAATCAGGCGTTGGCCGCCGTGTAGGTAATCGAGCATAGCGGTCTCAAAACCAAACAGCACCGACGGTAGCTGCTGACTGATGAGTTGGTTCAGAATAATGGGAATATTCCAGGCGAACAGTTCAAGGTCTGAACTGTTGAACTCGGCGCAGGTTTGGCTCAGTTGCTGGGCAAAATCGGGCCGGTCGTCGAGGCTAAGGCCCGGCAGGGGCGCACATTCACCGTAGCCAACAATGCCCGGTACGTCGTTATCTGACAGCCGAATAAAATACGAATTACGCTCTGTAAGAACACCCCGCGACGTGCCAGCTTCAAAACGAAAATGAAGCGTGTGTTTCACGAAATCGGCACGGAGACTCATAGAAACGAGGGGTACAGCGGTTAGGTAGTTGGGAACGCCAAAAATACTACTTTTGGCTGCGAATAAAAGCAACTATTCTCAAAAATAGCAATCCGATTTTGGTCAGGCTTTCATTTTTATTACCACTTGGTTGGTTATACGGGCAACTAACCGCTACCCGCAACGGCTTGTTTAACAAGGGATTGTTACAGCAATTCTGCCCCGTTCAGCGCACCGTCAGTGTGGGTAACCTTACTGTTGGCGGCACGGGAAAAACACCCTTAATTGAGTATCTGGCCCGGCTGCTTCACCCTACTCAGTCTATCGCTACCCTCAGCCGGGGGTATGGCCGGCAAACGAAAGGCTTCCGAATAGCCGACGGCCACACCGACACAGCCGAAACTATTGGCGATGAACCGTTGCAAATCCTACGAAAATTTGGTGATACCGTCACAGTTTGCGTGGGGGAGAAACGCGCTGATGCACTCCGGCAACTGCACCAAATACGCCCCGATATTACCACTGTTTTGCTCGACGATGCGTTTCAGCACCGGGCCGTGCAGCCGCACCTGAATCTGTTGCTCTGCGATTATAACCGCCCGTTTTATGCCGATCATCCATTTCCGGCGGGGCTGCTGCGCGAAGGTCGGCGGGGCGCAAACCGGGCCGATGCCGTAATCGTGACCAAATGCCCCGACACGCTGCCCGATACCGGGCAAGCTGCCATTCGGCAAAAAATTCAGCGATATACCCGGCCCGGCGTACCCGTTTTTTTTGCCGGATTACGCTACCATGCGCCGATTTCGTTTAGCGGTGGTGACCAAGTGCTTCTGCCCGGTCAGCCGGTGGTGCTGGTATCGGGCCTTGCCAACGCCGACCCGCTCGAACGTTACGTGCAGCAGCACACAACGCTGTTAAGCCACCGTCGTTTTGCCGATCATTATGCCTACACCCGTGCCGACGTTGACGGTTTGCTGGCGCAGCTACCCGCCAATGCTACCGCACTGACGACCGAAAAAGACTGGGTAAAACTGGGTATCTTGCTGACCGCTGTCGAAAAAAAGCGGTGGGCGTATTTGCCGGTGGCTGTGTATTTTCTGACCGACGAAGCCGCATTTCAGGCGTTGGTCATGGTTTAACGTTTCAGAGTTATCACATATCTAAACCCGTTTCCCTAATGACTATTTCTCCGCTTTTACTGCCTTTATTCTTGTTGACTATGCCCGTTTTATCGCAGGAGCAACCCATTACCTACGCCGAAAAACTTGGCTTCCCCAAAGGCGCGAAGGTCGTTATCTTCCACGTTGACGACGCGGGTATGAGTGCCGAATCGAACGCAGGAACGGTGCAGGCACTCGAAAAAGGAATTGCCAGTTCAACGAGCGTGATGATGCCCTGCGGCTGGGTTCCGCAGTTTATGAACTACCTCAAAAAGCACCCGACCGTTGATGCTGGTGTTCACCTGACGCTGACTGCCGAATGGGATACCTACCGCTGGCAGCCGCTCACGGGCAACAACCTGAAAAACGGCCTGTGCGATGAGCAGGGGGCGTTTTGGCATAGCGTTCCGCAGGTTGTAGCCCACGCTGCCGCCGAAGGCGTAGAAGCCGAATGTCGGGCGCAGATTGCCCGCTACCGGGCGTTTGGTCTGGAGCCAACGCACTTAGACAGCCATATGGGAACGCTGTTTCAGCCTAAGTTTTTACCGGGATACCTGAAAGTTGGTATCACTGAGAAAATTCCGGTGCTGTTTCCCGGTGGTCATGCCACGCTGGCCGCGCAGACCAATAAAATGAGCGATGGGCAACGAACACTGGCAAAACAGGTAGGGCAGCAACTCTGGGACGCGGGGCTGCCCGTTCTGGACGACCTGCACGGCGACAGCTACGGCTGGAACCTGCCCGCCGGAACGCCTGTCACCGACGAAAACCTGCGGAAACTCAAAACTGACAAATTCATCGAATTGCTCACGGCCTGCCGGCCCGGTATCACCTACGTGATCATGCACTGTACCGACCCTACGCCCAATTTCGATCAAATCAGCACCTCCGGCCAGACCCGAAAAGGCGATCTGCTGGCCATGACTGACCCCCGTCTGCGCGATTTTGTAAAGCAACAGGGCATCATCGTGACGACATGGCGGGAATTGAGTGAAAGAAGGAAGAAAAACTAAGTTCGTGGTTTGTGGTTCGTAGTTTGTGGTTGGCTAACGAGATCGCACTCCTGCGTTAACCAACTACCAACTACAAGCCACGAACTAACTATGATAAGTCTTATCTCTGCCGTTGCCGAAAATGGTACTATTGGCCGCACTAACCCCGGCGGCAAACCGTCGCTACCCTGGCACCTGCCCGACGATTTTGCTTATTTTAAGCAGAAAACCCTGCATCACCCGATTATCATGGGCCGTCAGTCGTTTGATGATCTGGGAAAACCCCTGCCCAACCGCACCAACATTGTGATTACGCGCCAGAAAGACTGGCAACCGGCTGTGGGCGAGGGGGTCATTGTGGTGTTGTCGCTGGAAGACGCGCTGACTGAGGCCCGGAAGGTAGTAGCCGATGCGGACGGAGAAGCCGACGGAGACGAGATTTTTGTGATCGGCGGCTCGCAGATTTACGCCCTCGCCCTGCCCATTGCCGACCGGCTGTATATCACCGAAATTAACCGGGCCTACGAGGGGGATGTGCAGTTCCCTGAATTTGACAGAACCGTTTGGCACGAAACCAGCCGCATTCCGCACCCCGCCGACGACCGCCACGAAACGAGTTTCGACTTTGTGGTCTATGAGCGATAACAGATCGTTTACTCTTTTGCCCCTGCATTAATCCAGGGGCAAAAGAGCAAACGATTTGGTTAAGCTACCGTCCTGATCTTCAACTCATCCATCTGCTTTTGGGCGATAATCGAGGGCGAATCAATCATTACGTCGCGGCCCGAATTATTCTTGGGGAAGGCGATAAAATCCCGGATGGAGTCGGCCCCGCCGAAGAGCGAACACAGCCGGTCGAAACCAAACGCGATGCCGCCGTGCGGGGGTGCGCCAAACTCAAAGGCATCCATCAGGAAGCCGAACTGCGCTTTGGCTTCGTCATCAGAGAAACCTAACAAACTGAACATCCGCGCCTGCAGGTCGCGGTTAAAAATCCGAATCGAGCCACCGCCGACTTCGGTGCCGTTAATCACCATGTCGTAGGCATTGGCCCGCACCGCACCGGGGTCGGTTTCGAGCAGGGCGATGTCTTCGGGTTTGGGCGACGTAAACGGGTGGTGCATGGCAAACCACCGTGCTTCTTCTTCGCCGTATTCCAACAGGGGGAAATCAAGCACCCACAATGTGCTGAACACGGCGGGGTCACGCAAACCGAGTCGGTTGCCCATCTCTAAGCGCAGGTCGTTGAGTTGCTTGCGGGTTTTGTCGGTTGGCCCGGCCATAATCAGCAGCAAATCACCGGGTTTCGCCGAGAAGCGTTCGGCCCAGGTCGCCAGGTCTTCCGCGGAATAAAACTTATCAACCGATGATTTTACAGTTCCGTCTTCCTGTACGCGGGCGTATACCAGCCCTTTCGCGCCGACCTGCGGGCGTTTGACCCATTCGGTCAGTTCATCGAGTTGTTTGCGGGTATAACTCGCGCAGCCGGTGGCGCAAATGCCCACCACCATCTCTGCCGCGTCGAAAACGGGGAAGTTGTGGCCCTGGGTGAGGTCGGTGAGTTCCACAAACTCCATCCCAAACCGCGTGTCGGGCTTGTCGGAACCGTAGCGACGGGCGGCTTCGGCGTGGGTCATGCGCGGAATTTCGGGGAGGTCAATGCCTTTTACAGTCTGGAACAGGTGTTTTACCAGGCCCTCGAACATTTGTAAAATATCTTCCTGCTCCACAAACGACATCTCGCAGTCAATTTGCGTAAACTCCGGCTGTCGGTCGGCGCGGAGGTCTTCGTCGCGGAAACATTTCACGATCTGGTAGTACCTGTCAAAGCCCGACACCATCAGCAATTGCTTAAACGTTTGGGGCGACTGCGGCAGGGCATAAAACTCGCCGGGGTTCATGCGGCTCGGCACCACAAAATCGCGCGCACCTTCGGGCGTGGACTTGATCAATACCGGCGTTTCGACCTCAATGAAGCCTTGCCCGTCCATAAACTCGCGGGTTCGGCGGGCCATTTGGTGGCGCAGTTCGAGGTTTTTGCGGACGGGATTCCGGCGCAGGTCGAGGTAGCGGTATTTCATACGGAGGTCTTCACCGCCGTCGGTTTCGTCATCAATCAGAAATGGGGGCGTGTTGGCCGGGTTCAGCACGGTCAGCGTCGTTACCCTGATTTCGATGTTGCCGGTGGGGATATTGGGGTTTTTTGACTTCCGTTCGACCACGTTTCCGGTGGCTTGCAACACAAACTCGCGGCCCAGGGTGCGGGCGGTAACGAAGAGTTGGGGAGCCGTAACGCCTTCTTCCAGAATGAGTTGGGTGATGCCATAACGGTCGCGGAGGTCAATCCAGAGAATGGCGCCTTTGTCGCGGGTGATGTGTACCCAGCCCGAAAGCGTTACGGTGTTGTTAATGTGTTGAGGGCGAAGTTCGCCACAAGTATGAGTACGGAGCATTGGTTTGGTTCGTGGTTTGTTATTCGTCGTTCCCGTAAACAGATCAGGCAACAGCAATCAGCAAACATCTATTTAACCGCAAAGGTAAACGGTTTGTGGTGGGTTGTGGGTACGGGGTTAGGGCCGACAGGAGACCAGAAACCGCTTCGATTGGGAAGTTTGGGGGTTGACGTTGGCGGAGATGCAAGACGAATGGTACGAAGAGTTTGGGATCAATATAGTTATTGATAAAGTTTAGATAAAGGAAGAAAAGTACGATAAGGCTTTAGTATATTTTGGAGTTGGTGGCAATATTGACAAAACCCACAATAAAAACAAAATATGGACGAAAAATCAAGTTTAGACATTTTAGGAATAAAGCCAATTAGCGAAGCTGTAAATACAAGTGTTGAAAAATCTTTTCAAGGAATAGAAGGATTTTTGAAAAGCGTTTGTATGCCTGCACTTGACGAAATTGGTTTATTATTGAAAGACAAAGTAAGACATTGGAGATTAAATAACGCATTACGAATTATAGAAAAATCAAAAGGGAAATTAGATTTTCAAGGAAAAACTTTGCAAATAAACGCTCATCCAAGAGTGGTACTTTCTATAATTGAGAACGGTTCTGTTATTGATAATGATGAACTACAGGACCTATGGGCTGGACTTTTTGCTTCTTCTTGCACCGAAACAGGGTAGGAAGATGGAAATTTAATATTTGTGTATTTACTAAAACAGCTAATAATTATGGAGGCAAAAATATTGAAATATTCTTGTATTAGTTCACGTAAAATATTATATGAAAATGGACTTGTTTTAGGCGATAAACTTAAAGCAGGCTTAAACTTATTATTCGAGTTAACTGGTGTGAAAAATGTGCATCGTGTTGACAGAGAACTTGATCATCTAAGGTCATTAGAATTAATCGGGGGAATTGGAAGAGGTGGATTTTATATAGATGATAATGATTTAATTGCTGACATTTCACTAACTACATTGGCACTAAATTTATATGTAAAGGTACAAGGTTACAATACAAGTATCTCAGAGTTTTTCAAACAATCTATTATTACTATTGAACAAAAAAATAACGAGCAATAAGAACTACATAATCAAGAAGCGGAAAAAAATATAGAAGCAGAAAAAAGAAGAAATGAAGAACTTGTAATTAGGCAAAATACCGAAAATAAATAACACTGCCGCCAACACGGTATTGCCAAAATCGGGGCGGACGGAAGTAATTGAGCATTTGAAATCCTATTAGGCTGAATGCTAATGCTGAACTTTTGTATTTCAAATTTCAGTCCTTTGTAAATACCCCGACGTTAAAAGTATACCAACTAAACTTTCTTAATAATTTACACTCAAATAGCTAAATGTCAGTTAGTTACTCAGTCACACATTAAAACAAGTTACTATATGGATGCAATTAAAATAAATGTCAACAAACAGATGGACGGCTACACGTTCAGCATTGCTCCGTCGGTTAGAGACCTGATTAAAGGTTGGTTTCCTAATGTCCATCCGGCAAACAATATTTTTGTTTCCTACGACATAAAGAGCGATTTCGAGGTTTATTACGGTAAGCTCGAAACGTACATTTACCCGGCCCTGCTTGGCGTTGAGAATCAGTCAGAACTGAACAAAAAGATTAACGAAATTACGTTTGTTGATACCCAAAGGGGTAATGTACTTCATACCCATAAATTTACAGCGTGAAGAAGAATTACTACCTTTATTTGGGCAAGGCAGGACACCTAACCGTTATGCCAGAGTTCCTGATACTTGGCTGGAATGTGGCTATCCCTGAAGTTGATATTGGCGATGATATTTTTGTTGTTCAGGATGATAATGGAACACTAAGACGAGTTCAGGTTAAAAGGGTGCAATTCAAATTGTCGCATGATAAAATCATCATCAATAATTGGTAGCTATCAATCAGTCAGTTAGCTTGCGGGGTCGGTCCCGTTACAGGCCTGACAAGGCATGTTCTGAGAAGCTATGGCCCTATCTTGAGAAT
>JBBRUV010000102.1:0-13844 GCA_038247465.1 Cytophagales bacterium | reverse complement strand
TAGTTGCCATCGCGAAAGAGCGCCGCCCGGTCGGAGGCCGCCACGCCGGGCTTCGCGGTGGACTCACCCCACATCTGAGCCATCGTCAGCGTGGACTCGGCGCCCGGCAAAGCCGCGAACAGAGTGATGAGGGTTTTCATGGAATTGGTTTGTTTGGTTTTATCTGAAAGATGCAAAAATTAAGTGATGCGTTGCATCGAACGGTTTGCTCCTTTGCTCCTGGATTGATCCAGGGGCAAAGGCTTCGGTCATTCCCGCGTTACGTTGCCCGCGCCCGATGTTTCGACATTGTAGTTGCCGCTGACCTTGCCCATCTCGACCCGGCCTGCCCCACTGGCATCAACCTCGGCATTGTCAACCCGCATCTGCGTAGCATCGAGTCGGCTGGCCCCGCTCAAATCGGCTTGAAAATTAGCCGCCCGACCCGCCAATTCTACCTTAGCCGCGCCGGATAAACTGACGTTCAGTTCATTAACGCCGTCAACACTCAGGGCGGCTTTGCTGGCTCCGCTTAAATCAACGGCCAAATCGTCGAGGTTTCTAAAGCCGGTAATGCGGGCGCGGCAGGCTCCGCTCAGGTCGAGACCGTCAATGTCGGGCATGGTGATCGTGATACCAACGCGCTCATTGTCAGTCCAGTTAAACACTCCGTTGCGGCCCCGGTAGGCTTTGAGCGTATTGCCGTCCACTTTCACGGTCAGATTGTCTAAGCCTTCATCTTCGCCATCGGCTACCACACTAAACACAGCGCCCCGTTTGATACGGACAATAAACGCGCCACTGGTTTCGATATCCGTAAAATCATCGAGACTAAAGGTTTTGCTGCGCGGGCCTTTCCGGTCGAAATCATCGCCGAGGAGTTCGTTCGTATTCATGGTCAGGTTCACCGCCGTGGTATCCGTATTGTCAGCCGCGTTCTCATTCGCCTTATCATCGTCAGATTCTTCCTGTGTTTTTCGCGGAAAGTTCAGGCAAATCAGGTCGCCATTGGCCGCAAACTGCCAGATACGGGCCTCCATGTTGTCGTGTTCGTTGCCGGTAAACATCCCGCTATGATTGGCAACGGCGTAGGCAAACCGGCTGGTGAGTTTAAACGGCTTCCCGACCGGCACAAATACGTCAATATCTAAATCCTGCGCCCTGAACCGACTGTTGGGCGTGAGGTCAAACTCGTTGGCAAACCGAAAAATCGAATCCCGTTGGGTAATAGCGTAACGAATGGTGCGGGCATTGGTCTCGGCTTCGGCGCGGCTGCCGCCTTTTGCCTGCCGGAAATATACCAACTTCAGGCCCGTACCCACGTAACTTTTCAGTTCGATGTCGGGGTCGAAATCATAATCGGTATCAGCATCGGTGAGGTCAAAAACGGGTATCTGCGCCGTGAGAGGCAGGTTCTTCACTTCTTCGATGGTCGCATTTTTCCGAAAATCATTTGCCAATTGCCCCGCCATCAATGCCGTAATCAGGAAAGCCACGCCCTGCACGGCAATCAGCGTGACAGCCGTGCGACCCGAAATCAGGTTTTTACGGAGGGTGATGAGCCAAACCCCCAGCAAGGCAAGCCAAAATGCGGGCATAAACAACGTGATGAACCCGGCCAAAATCAGGGGCACGTCCAGATCGGCCCGAATTAACTCAACGGGCAACCCGCCAAACTGCGCTCCGGTGGCAATGCCAAAGGCGGCTCCTAACACGGCTAAGGAGACTATCATCAGCGCAAACGCGACAATCAACACAATTACCCCGGCAAACACCCGAACCACCACGCCCAAGCCCGAAGCCAGCGGCCCAAACACGCGGCCCATACCCGTGATAATCAGGGAAATAGCCCGAAATGGAAACAGTAGCAGTTTAGTCAGGCCACCTTCTTCGGCAGCTAACGGTTCGTTCAGCGACGATTTGATATTCTGCTCAATGTTCGAGAGCGTAATCGGTTGACCCTGCATTTCCATTTTTTCGGTGAGGGTGTTGGCCGTTGGCGAAATCACCCACAGCACCAAATAAGCCAGAAAACCAAGACCGGCAACGGGGATGGTCAGCACAAAAACGAGCCGGATAATGGCCGTGTCGGTACCAAAATAAGCGGCCAGCCCCGATGCCACGCCCCCCAGCACTTTATCGTCGGGGTTGCGGAAAAATTTCTTCACCGACTTGTCATCTTCGAGCGTCATCGAACCCGGAAACGCAATCCACATGGCGATATAGGCCAAAAATGCAATCCCCGACAGCCCGCCCGACGGCCCCGGCCCGTCACCATGCCCGATGCTGGCCGTGATTGACGGAAAGCCAAACACCAGCACTACAAATGCCAGTCGTATCCAGACCGGATCCACGTTGAAATAATTAGCCAGCCCGGAGGCCACGCCACCGATGGTTTTCCGGCGCAGGTCGCGCCGAAGTACGCGGGGTTGCTGGCTACTGGCCGGTTGGGGGTTGTAGGCGGCCGCGGGCGGGGGTAACTGTGCCGATCCTGCAGTTGGTTGCGGCCCATCCGGCCCGGTGTTTTTGGCCGTAGTTTGGCGGGCCGTGGTTGGTGCGCCCACAATGTCTTCTTCGGCCTCGAAGTCAGCAACGGTTCCCATCGCGCCGATGAGTTGGTTCACGTCGTCAATGGTAACTGCCTGAACAGCAGCGGCTTTTAGCTTGGCCGTGAGTTTTTCGGCGATCCGGTTTTCGATGTCTGTTACAATTTCCTGACTGTCTTCGTAACTCGAAAAATACTGCTGGATGCTGGTCAGGTAGTTCTTAAGTTTATCGTAGCCGTCTTCTTCGATGTGAAAAATGGAGCCGCTAATGTTGATGCTAATGGTCTTTTTCATGTCAGTAGCGCGGAGTTGCACTCCGCAGAAGCGATAGAGAAGGTTAAGATTGAGGAGATGTAGTTTGAATGATAATCGGTTGCCGGGCATCGGGCGGGGTTGCGTTAGCGTCGGTGTGCTGCCGGGTCTTGGCGATAACGGTCGTGACCGATGCGGCCAAATCGAGCCATGTATCATTGAGCGATTCGAGCGAAACGCGGCCCGTCTCGGTCAAAACGTAGTATTTGCGCGGTGGCCCGGATGTGCTTTCTACCCATTTATAATCGAGCAGGCCCGCGTTTTTGAGCCGGGTGAGCAAAGGGTACAGGGTGCCTTCGACCACCATGATGCGGGCCGAGGTCAGTTCGTCGAGCATATCCGACGCGTAGACCTCGCCCCGCGAGATGATATGCAGGATACAGAATTCCAGAATTCCCTTCCGCATCTGCACCTGAGCGTTTTCGATATTCATCAGTGAACGTTGTTTACGTGTTTCATTGAGACAAAAGTATTGTATAGTACTTTGCGATGCAAGGTACTGGTTTCTGAATAGTAAAATTCAGTGACGAATGGTAAAATTTGGGGATGGATGGAGAATTATACCAGAGGAATGACAACATTTACCGCTTTCTGGCGAAAGTCAGGTAATCCATTTTTGAGTAGGATGAATTGATTGTCAGTAGATACCACTTCTTACCTGTTCTGTCCAAATAATAATTGCCCATTGTTTGCAGGCCGTCAAGCAATTTTTGCGCTGTAGTTGATTTGCCTCCCAGCAGACCTGCAAGCGGAGAAGAAGGCGTTGTCGGGAACCCTAAAACTCGTGTATCGGCAGATACTTCAATGGTCGGTCGGTCTATAAAAGGTGATTTATAGCCGACTTGCATGGCAATGGTTTGGCCGATCGTATAGCCTGTAATAGATTGGGGCGTAATAGAAATTTTGGGCACCATCGCCAGATTAATCTTCTCTGGATTAGGGTATGCGTCGATCAAGTGGCTCCCAATACCCACGAAATACCAATCTCCCCGTAAATCATCGGGTATTATGGCCGATGATGCCGTCATAGCGAATTTGTCGCAGGAGACCATTGTCAGTAAAATGAGCAGAATGACTACCTTTTTCATGGAATTGTTTAGTTTTATTGACTCGATTCCAAATTGAAAACAAAGGTTGGATTTAATGGCCCGATTACGATTCCTTGTGCTTGTTTTTTGTGGTTTTTGCAGCTTTGCCCAACCAGCCCGTTTCGGCAACGAATGGATTAATCCGGCTCAGACCTACTACAAAATACCGATTGCCGCGCCGGGCCGATACCGCATCACACCCGCCGACCTCACCCGCGCTGGTGTTTCGGTCAATGCGCTGATTCCCAATGGGCTGCAACTATTTCGGCGGGGACAGGAATTACCCGTTACCGTTTTGGGCGAAGCCGACGGGCGTTTTGATACCGCCGATTTTATCGAGTTTGAGGGGCAACGCAACGATGGCGCAACAGATTCGGCCCTGTATCGCGCGCCGGCCCGGCAACCACACCCGTATTATTCGCTGTTTTCCGATACGGCGGCTTATTTCCTGACCTGGCGCATTGACGGCAAACCCGGCCTTCGCGAGCCATCCAAACCAGCTACAAAACCCGCCTGGCTTTGGGCCGATGACCTTCGCTTGTTCACCACCGACTACCCGCCGGGAAACATATACCCACCCGGTGCAACCGTTGCCAACGGAACCATTCTGAGTAGTTATGACACCGGCGAAGGCTGGACGGGGCCACTCATCAACACCGGACAGTCTCATAACCAGGTTTTTACGCTGACGAATCCGGTCTCAACCGCCGACCGCCCACAGGTTGACGTATTGATGATGGGGCGCGGTCTGGGCAATCACCACGCCGATGTATTGGCTAATGGCCGTTTGTTGGGAACCCTGACCTGGGCCGACAACCAAACCGCCCGATTAACTGCCGCTCTGCTTGCGGCTGATGTTTTGGCAACGAATGCCCTGACGCTGACGGTGCAAAACGGCCCCGCATCAGCCCCGATTTCGGTGAGTTATTGGCGGGTTCGGTATCCGCAGCAACCGCCCGTATCAACGGTAATTTTACCGATTCCGGCTTTGCAACGGGTTGTTTTTCAGCATGTTTCCGGCGCAGTGCCAAACTACATCATCGTTACGCATCCTACGGTACAACAGCCGGTTGGCAGCCAAAATCCGGTGCGGGACTACGCCACGTACCGGGCTTCGGTGGCGGGCGGGGGCTTTGATACGCTCACCACAACCATCGGCCAACTGGTTGATCAGTTCAGTTATGGCGAACGCAGCCCATTGGCAATCCGGCGATTCATTGATTTTATCCTGGCAAAACAACCCGCTAACCGTCCGGTGTTTTTGTTTCTCGTTGGGCAATCGCGCGACCCGCAGGGCGTTCGCAAAAACGCCAATGCGCCACTGCTCGATATGATTCCGAATGCGGGCTGGCCTGGTTCTGATGTTTTACTGGTTGATGGTCTGGCCGGAAATTCGGGCAATACAACGCCCGAAAATATACCTGCCGTTGCCATCGGGCGGCTCAACGCCAATCAGCCGCAGCAGGTGCTGGACTACCTCGAAAAAATCCGAGAACATGAAAAACCCGACCCCGCCAATGCGTGGCGACGGCGCGTTTTACACCTCAGTGGCGGGCGTTCTGCCGATGAACTCACCCGATTTCGGGGTTATGTGGATGCGTTTACCGCGAAAATTACCAGCCCGCCCCTGTCGGCAACGGTTACCACGCTCGGCAAGCAAACCGATGAATTGGTCGAAATTCTGCCCGTTGTTGATCCCATAAATCGGGGGGTAGGCTTGCTAACGCTATTCGGCCATTCGAGTTTAGATGTGGCCGACGTTGACATTGGTTTTGCCAGCGACGAGCAGCGGGGTTATGCCAACCGGGGCCGCTATCCGTTTGTATTCGTGAATGGCTGTGCGGCTGGCAATTTCTTTTTCGGGCGGCCCACGTTTGGCACCGATTGGGTGCTGACTCCCCGGCGCGGGGCCATTGGGTTTCTGGCCCATACCTACAACGGATTCGATGAACCGCTGCGCGATTATGCCGGGCAGTTCTATGGCGTTTTGGCCGATAGCACGTTTACGAATCAGGCGATTGGTATCATTCAGCAGGAAACTATCCGGCGGTATCTTGTTCAGCATCAGGATGTTTACGCCATCACCAACGCCCAGCAAATCACGTTGCAGGGCGATCCTGCGGTGCGAATTTTCCCGAAAACAATCACCTTGACTATCCCCGAATCAACCGACCGGCTGGCTCCACTACTCGACGTGGCCGTTGACGGGAGACGGCTGCGGAACGAGGATTTTGTGTCGGCCCGCCCCGTGATTTCGGTTTTGATGCAGGACGACAACGTGCTTTTGCCCGACACCACAACCCTGACTCTATTGCTGCAACGCCCCTGCCAACCCGGAACGGCAGTTTGTCCGTTTACGAAAATTTCACTGCGTTCGGTAACGATACAAACCGAAACGATTGCGCCGTTTTCGGGTACGAGTACGCCCGGAAATGCCTTACGTTTGAGTTATCAACTGCCTGAAAGTCTGCCCGATGGCCGCTACCAATTACTGGTTCAGGGCCGCGACAAGGCCGGAAACCGGGCCGCGCCGTATCAGATTGCGTTTCGGGTGCAGGGCGCGTCGGCGGTTCTGGAATCGGGCGTTTTCCCGACCCCGGCGACGGGCGGGGCGGTCACGTTTTGGCTCACGCTGGCCGGTGCCGAACCGCCCGCCGAACCCGCTACGTTGCGGGTGTTTGATGCCATTGGCCGGGTGGTTTGGGCGCAAAAAATGCCCCTGCACGTGGGCTACAACGCCGTTTTCTGGAACTCGCCACCAGTGTTGGCTGGCTTACACGGCTACCGCTGGCAACTGCCGGGTAGTTTTTCAGGAACGGCCAATTCGTTGTTACAGGGACGAATTTTTCTCGTGCCATGAAACCAACTGGGTTGATAATCACTGGATTCGCGTTGCTGTCGGGCTTCGTTTTTGCCCTTGTCTGGATCAATCCCAATCATGGCACTTCGCCCGATTCGGCGGTGTATTTGCACATCGCCACTGATTTTTCGCATTACGACGGTACGTTTCCCATTGGCTACCCGACTCTGATTCGGCTGGTTTCGGAGTTGACTGGCCTTGAGCCGCTCTGGGCGTCAAAAGTGCTGAATTTATTGGTTATTGGCGGGTCGGGGGCGTTGTGGGTAAAACGGCTTGGGGCGGAGCGGGCAGCCTGGTTGCTGAGTGTGTGGCTGTTGGGGCAATTTGTGAAGATTATGGCCTTCACGTGGTCAGAAACGGCGTTTCTGGTGCTTTTAGCCGAGGGGGTCTGGGCCATATTTCAGGTTAAAAACCAGTCCGATTCGGCGGGGACAATCCGGTTATTAATCGGGCTGATTGCCTTATTTCTGGTGCGGTACGTGGGCGCGTTTATGATCGTGGTGGTGTTGATTGCCTTCCGAAAAAGACCGAAAATCGCGGCTGCTGCGTTGGCCTTGTGCGCGTTCATAATCAGCTATTTCTGGATAAATCAGCAAGTAACCGGCTCAGTCTGGGGTAGTTCGCGGCTCGGGCCGGTGGAGCCGCCGGGGGCGTTGGCGGGGCTTTTTGGCCGGGCCTTGCTGAACGAGGTGCTGATCCGCGATTTTCTGCCGGGCTATCCAACCGGGCTGGCGTGGCTTGGGTTAATCGGGCAAACTGGCTGGTTGCTTTTTGCGGGTTGGTCGGTTGCCAAAATCCCTAAACCTGTTGTATCACCCCAAACGCGGCAGTTGGCCCGGCTTTTTTTGCTTGCGGGGGTCGTGTATGTGGCGGTGCTGTTTGCGCTCCGAAGTATCAGCCCGTTTGATGCGCCCAACGCCCGGCTGATGGCCCCGGCTACGTTTTGTGCGTTGTGGGCGGGGCTGCTTTGGCTAACCGAACAGCCTGATTATCAGCAGCGATTACGCTGGTACTGGCTGGGATTAATACTGATGTCGTGGATAGGATTGGCTCCTTATCAGTGAGCAGTAAGCAGTTATCAATTTTTAGTTATCTGCGATTATTGGTCATTGATAACTGATTTATTGTTTCGCCAGCCACTGCGTCAGAAACGGGTATAACCGCGTAATGGTCAGTTGGGTGGCCACCCCCAGAAAGACGATGCCCGTAATCCGGTTGAAGACCACCGCCACGTGGGGCGTGAACAGATTTTTGAGCCGGTGCGCCGATAATGCCAGCCCCGACTGCGTGATGAAGATGCCGACTAAACTACCGCCCAGAAAAATCATTTGCTCGTTTATGTCATAATGCAGGGAGTTGCGGAGGTAGGCCGTGAGCGTGACCCAGGTAATAAAATTGACCGGATTTAGCCCGTTGAGCAGGAAACCCGTCGAGAAATAATAGACGAAATTGCCAAACCGTGTTTGCGGATAGGCCAGCCGGGGCGCACCCTTCATCAGATTTGCCACCCCGATTACGGCCAGAAATACCACGCCTATCGCCGTCAGAATCAGGTCGAAACCCGGTACCTGCGGTAAATATGACGTGCCAAACAGGGCAAAAACGATCATCAACAAATCACACACCACCACCCCAAACGCAATTTTGATGCCTGACTTATAGCCATTATCCACGCTATTCTGAAGCAGCGCGAAAAACACGGTTCCAAACGTCCAGCACAGAACGAGTCCGGTTATCAGGCCAAGAAAAAGGGCTTCGAGTATCATGTTTAATGAAAAATCTTTTCCGCCATCAGCAACCCCGTCATGCTGATTGCATCGGTGATTTCGGAGCGCATGACCATCTGAACGGCTTCGGACAGCGGCAGTTTGCGGACTTGCAGCCGTTCTGTTTCTTCGGGATCGTTGGGGCCGGGCGTGAGGTTTTGGGCGATATAGATAAACCCTTCTTCGTCGGTGGCCGAGTTAGAGGTGTGAATCCGGGCAATCTGCGTCCATGTAGCCGCCACTAAACCCGTTTCTTCCTGCAATTCACGTTTGGCCGATTCGAGCGGATCGGTGCCGAGCGGACAGCCACCTTCGGGAATTTCCCACGAATATTCGTTGAGCGGATATCGGTACTGACCCACTAAATAGGTGTTACCGTCGGTATCAATCGGCACCACACCAATAGCCTTGTTCTTAAAACTTACCACGCCGTAAATACCGGGCCTTCCGGCGGGCGTGGTAACTTCTTCGTGCCTGATAATGAGCCAGTTGTTCTCGTAAGTGGTGGTAGAATTAAGGGTTTGCCAGGGGTTTTCGGTCGCGTTCATCGGGGCGAAACTACGGCTTTTTGCGTACTTTTGATTCAAAAAGCCGAGTTATGGAGCCTGTTACCAGTCTGTCTCAATTAGACCTTACCAATGGCGTGTATTCTTACGCCGATTACTTAACGTGGCAATTCGACCAGGCGGTTGAACTCGTGAGAGGTAAAATCTTCCCCATGTCGGCCCCCAGTCGGCGGCATCAGGGAATGTCGCGGGAATTAACCGTGATGTTTCATAATTCTTTTCAGGGTCATCCCTGCAAGTTTTATGTAGCTCCGTTCGATGTGCGGCTGTACGACAAACGCAAATCGGCGAAAGCCAATCGCGATGTGTTTTCAGTTGTTCAGCCCGATATCTGCATCATCTGCGACGAGACCAAGTTAGACGACCGGGGTTGCCTCGGTGCGCCCGACCTGGTGGTTGAGATTCTGTCGCCCGGAAACTCGGCTAAAGAAATGAAAATCAAGAAGTTGCTCTACGAAGAAAACGGCGTTCGGGAGTACTGGATTATTGACCCCGATCACGAAAACGCTTTTCAGTTTCACCTCACCGAAGCCGATGTGTATAGCCCTGCCACGATCTACGTGAACGATGAAACACTGAACGCCGTGATTTTTCCTGACTTGTCAATCTCGCTTACCGAGCTGTTTCTGAGCCAGTAAATGATTGTTCAGGCCTTATAAAAAACCCATTTTGCGAGTTCTTTGTAGGTTGGTTTTTTGCCGTACATCAAAATCCCAACGCGATAAATCCGGGCTGCCAACCAGATCGTCCCTAAAAAACCCAGCACCAGCAAAGCCATTGACAGCGCAATTTCCCAGGCCGGTACGCCAAACGGAATCCTGACCATCATAATAATTGGCGAGGTGAGCGGAATCATGGACGTCCAGAACGCCAGCGGCCCGTCGGGGTCACGAATTACGATCTGGGCAAAGGCCGAAGCCGCAAACAACGGCAGCATCACGGGTAGCATAAACTGTGAGGTGTCAGTTTCGTTATCCACAGCCGCGCCAATGGCCCCAAACAGCGAACTATACAGCAAATAGCCGCCGATGAAATAAATCAGAAACGCAAAAATCACGAGCGGCCAGTTGAGCGTACCGAGTGCTTCGATGGCTTTTGCCGCAAAACTGCCACCCGATGTTGCCATTTTTTTCTGCACGGCTGCCGAGCCGGGCATGGTCTGCACCTGCGCCGAAGCGGGCGTGTTTTGGCCGGGCTGCATGGAGGTTCCCAACACGGCCCCGCCAATGCTGAACAGCCCAACGGTTAGCGCAATCCAGAGCATAAACTGGGTGAGACCCACCATTGCCACGCCTACAATCTTGCCCATTAGCAACTGAAACGGCTTTACCGACGAGATAATGACCTCCACAATCCGGTTCGATTTTTCTTCCATCACGCCCCGCATCACCTGTGCGCCATAAATAAACACCGACAGGTAAATCAGCCCGGCCAGCAAGCCGCTGATGATGGTGGTAACGATGCTGTTGCTGCTTTTTTCGCCTTCGTCGCTCAGGTTCACCGTTTGCGCGTCAACGTTAGTTTTTGCGTCTTCGATGGTCTTGCGCGTGATGCCGGCCTGACTGAGTTTGTAGGTCTCGATCTCGCGGCTGATGGCTCCTTCGATGTTGCCCTGCAAATCGAGACTCACGTTTTTGCGGGCGAAAATCTGCACCGTTTCCGGCGCTTCGACCACGTTTTTGGGGATAAACACGAGCGCATCGAACTTCTCGTCGGCGAGTTGCTGCTTGGCTTTTGGGAGGGATTCGTTGAGGTAGCGGAACGACGTTTCTTTGTCGTTTTTGAGTTTGTCGGTAAACCGCCCGCTTTCGTCCACCACGCCAATGGTTTTCTGATTGATCGAACTTACGGCGGCCCAGCCGATAACGGCATAAAAGGCAAACGTCAGCACGGGGCCGAGCAGGGTCATGATGATAAACGACCGTTTGCGAACCCGCACCAGGTATTCGCGCTTGATAATGAGGAGAATTGTGTTCATGATTGTCCGTTTACGGCTTTGATAAAAATGTCGTTCATACTCGGTATATTCTCACCGAAACTGCGGATGGCAACCCGGTTGAGGAGAGCCTGAATCAGGTCGTTCACGGCGGCATCGGGCGGCATCGTGATGTCGGCGCGGGTCAGGCCATCGTCGGTTGGTTGGCTATGCTGAATCACAAAATCGGCGGGCAGATCGGTGAGTTGGCCCGCGTAGTCCACGCGGTACGTGTGGGTTTTAAATTGCTCTTTGATGGCCTTTTTTGGCCCGTCCAAAATCTT
The DNA here is from genome assembly GCA_038247465.1 of Cytophagales bacterium. GTDB lineage: Bacteria > Bacteroidota > Bacteroidia > Cytophagales > Spirosomataceae > JBBRNH01. Next base: position 2,468 of record JBBRUV010000102.1, on the reverse strand, counting down.
TTTCGACTGGTGAATGAGGGCGATGTAGTCGCAGAGTTCCTCAACGGATTCCATGCGGTGGGTCGAGAAAATAATGGTCATACCCCGGTCGCGGAGTTCCAGAATTTCGTCTTTGATGAGGTTGGCGTTGATGGGGTCGAAACCTGAAAATGGTTCATCCAAAATAATCAAATCCGGTTCGTGCATCACTGTTGCCACAAACTGAATTTTCTGCTGCATCCCTTTCGAGAGGTCTTCCACGTTTTTCTCCCACCAGGTTTTTATCTCGAATTTCTCGAACCAGATTTTGAGTTTCTGCATGGCCTGTTTTTCTGAAAGCCCTTTGAGTTGGGCTAAATACAGCAGTTGCTCACCGACTTTCATCTTTTTATACAGGCCGCGTTCTTCGGGCAGGTAGCCGATGCGTTTGATGTGTTCGGGCCGCAGGGGTTCACCGGCCAGAAAAACCTCGCCTGCGTCGGGGCCGGTGATCTGGTTGATGATACGGATGAGCGACGTTTTACCGGCTCCGTTGGGGCCAAGCAACCCGAAGATGCTGCCCTTCGGCACGGCGATGCTCACATCGTCTAAGGCCCGGTGTTGGGCATACTGCTTCACAATGTGATGGGTTTCGAGTAGGTTCATAGTGATTGGGACACAAACTTCAGTCCCCCAAAAGTAACGCATACACTCAATTCATACTACACGTTGGGATAAACGACGGAAAGTTTGGGATAAACTCCGGGAAATAAGGGATGAAAACAAAAACCCCCGGTTGGTAGCCGGGGGCAAAGGATTTAGAATCCGGGAAGTGTGAATCGTTTGCCCCGGCTTATAGCCAATGCTGATTTACGCTTTCACCACAATGGTTTTGGCCCACTGATCGCCGAAACGTTTGCGCGAATCACCAAAAACCATGAAACATTCGACGAAGTTCAGGATTGGAATGAACAGCGTTATCTGCCGAACGATAGCTGTGCCGTAATCGCCAACAATGCTGGCTCCGGTGTCTTCTTTGACAACTTTGATGTTCATCAGTTTTTTGCCGACGCTCTGCCCACCCAGAAAACCACCTACTTCGGGCAGTGCGTCTTTGGTCAGGGTGTAAATCAAGCCGAGGGCATAACCGAGTGTTGCACCCACAGCACCCATTCGGAGAATACCAAGCACAACGCTCAGAATGGTAATAACGAGACCAATAGCCACACCGTCAATCAGGTAGGCTACAAAACGCTGACCGGCATCGGCTTTAACGAGCGTAGAAATCGGGGACGGAAATGAAGGATTCATAGAGATTGGTAAGGGTTTGGAAATAATCAACTCGTTTGGTTGAAAGACGCGGAAACCTACATAAACTCCCTGAAACAAGCAATTTCTTTTTCGGCAACGGAATTATGTTTGACCCAATAGACTACCGTTTGCCATCAAACGGCGGCTATTTCTTCGGTTACTACGCCATCTGGGTTGAATTCACCTTCCCATTTCGAAATCAAACTCGTGGCAACGGCATTGCCCACTACGCTCGTTGCCGAACGGCCCATGTCAAGCACCTGGTCAATACCCAACAGCAGCCCCAACCCTTCGAGGGGGAGGTTAAACTGGGCCAGCGTGCCGGCAATAATTACCAACGAAGCACGCGGCACTCCGGCAATACCTTTTGAGGTAATCATCAGCGTAAGCATCATCGTAATCTGCTGACCGAGCGACAATGGAATGCCATACGCCTGGGCAATAAACGCGGTGGCAAAGGTCATGTACAGCATCGAACCGTCGAGGTTGAAGCTATAACCGAGGGGCAGCACAAACGAGATAATTCGCTCCGAGCAGCCAAATTTCCGCAGGGCGGCAATCGTCTGTGGGAACGATGCCTCAGAACTGGCCGTGCTGAACGACAGAATCACCGCGTCTTTGATGTGACTCATCAATCGGAAATACGGAATTCGACCGACGAGACAGATGGCACCTAACACGACGAAGACAAAAAAGATTAACCCGCCGAAGAAGCAGAAAATCAGGTATAAATAGCCGCCGAGGATGCCCAGACCCTGTTTGGCAACCACAGCCGCCAACGCCCCCAGCACCCCAAACGGCGCAAAACCCATGACATAGCCCGTAATTTTGAACATCACGTGCGAGAGTGCGTCCAGCGCTTTAATCATGATTTTGCCCTGCTGCCCGATAGCTGCTACCGCCAGTCCGAAGAAAATACTGAACACCACAATCTGCAAAATTTCATTACCGGCCAGGGCTTCGGCAAAACTTTTGGGGAAAATGTGGGTAATAAAATTCTCGAAGTTGAAGGGTGCGGCCTCAATACCAACGTCGGTGCCTTTGGCGGGTAGTTTCAGGTTCATCACCTCGCCGGGTTTCATGATATTGACCACTAAAAGCCCCACAATCAGCGACAAAATGGTGGCAAAATAGAAGTACCCCAACGTTTTCAGCCCGACGCGCCCAACGGTTTTCACGTCGCCGAGTTTGGCGATGCC
>JBBRUV010000101.1:0-13932 GCA_038247465.1 Cytophagales bacterium | reverse complement strand
TTTCTATGTCTTTAGTCACCTGTCAAAATGGTTTGCTTTTTTCGTTTAATTGTCGGTCTGTCGATGGTAGCTGTGTCGTTCGCTACGCTTGCACCTAACTACTGTATATACGAAAATTTTGTCGTAGTTTCTGTGTTTATTTGTACTTTACCAACAATTTATTGTACTATTAATGTCGTACTTTGGGGATAGTCTCACTGTCTGAACAAACGTAAAATGGTTGTTTCACAGTGCCAAATTTACTCTTTTTCCTCCGTTGTTCAGGGAAACGACTAAACTACAAAACCATCAGCAATCCGGCGGTGTATTTTGCCAAATCTCTGATGGTTTCGCAGGCTCACTACCGATTTTTCGGTTTGCGTATTATTTCAGGAGATTTTCGCGCAGAAACAGCATCAACGCCCCGTATGTATAATCGCGGTTGGCTTTTTTGGCGAGACTGTGGCCTTCGTCTTTTGCCATGATGTACCAAACGGTGTTGCCCTGCTGTTTCAGGCCCGCAACCATCTGCTCTGATTCTGACAACGGCACGCGCGGGTCGTTCTTTCCCTGATAAACCAGCATCGGTTTAGTAATATTTTTGATCTTTTTAATCGGCGAAATCTGCTCAAACACGGCCATCATCGCCGGGTCACGCTCGTCGCCATATTCGGCACGGCGGAGGTCGGCGCGGTATGAACTGGTATTTTTCAGAAACGTGGCAAAGTTGCCGATACCAAACAGATCAACCCCGCAACGCATCCGGTCGTTATAGTTGGTCATGGTTGCTAAACACATATACCCTCCATACGACCCGCCAAATACCGCCACCCGGCCCGGGTCTAAATCGGGCTGCCCGCCAATCCAGTCGAGCAACGCACCAATGTCTTTGACTGAATCTTCGCGTTTGGGGCCGTTGTCGAGGGCTAAGTACGTTTTGCCGTACCCACTCGATCCGCGCACATTCGGCACGGCCACTACAATACCCAACTCATTGACCATGAGGTTTATAAACGAACTGAAATTAGGCAATGACTGCCCCTCCGGCCCGCCGTGAATCGAGAGCAGCACCGGCGTTTTTCCGGTTGTAGCACCGCCCGGCGTGGGTTTGGGCTTGTAGAGAAATGCCGGAATCATCCGGGGTTTGCCGCTGACCTGATCAAAGGTTGGGTACTGAATCAGGGTTGGCTCCACAAAAGCCGCCGGGTTCAGGCCGCCCACTTCGCTGGTTGTCCACCGGGTGAAGGCATCAGTCGCTAAATCCAGTACAAACACGTCGCTACTGGTGGTGGGCGTGCCGAAACTCATCGCCAGCCGTTGGCTGTCGTCGTTGAGTTTGAAGGCTCCAACAACACCTTTGGGCAGGTTTGGCACGGGTTTGTACTGCCGGGTTTTGGTATTCATCACATACAGGGTCGAGTAGCCGCCTTCATTGGTAGCAAACACGATTTTCTGGCCGTCTTTGCTCAGTTCCATCCCGTCAACGTCCCAGTCAATGCCCCCCGTGAGTGGCGTTTGCTGCTGCGTGGCGAAGTCAATGTAGCGCAGGGTTTGAAACTCGGTGCCTTCGTCAGAAATCAGGTACAACCCTTTCCCGTCTTTGGCGAACACTAACCCGCCGTATGCTGCCGGAGCCGACGTAGCATGAAACCGTTCTATTTTTCGGGTGGTTACGTCAAACCGATACAGTTCGCTCTCGTTGGCCGATTTGTAGTTCTGGAGGATCATCTGTTTGCCATCGTCCGACCAATCGGCCACGCGCCAGCCCCCACCCGTCAATTCGGCCAGTCGAACGGGTTTGGCGCCGGGCGCAACATCGCGCACAAACAGGTCGAGGTCGGCCCCGTTGCGTTCGTTGCTCATAAACGCGATCTGAGTGCCGGGCCGGTTCCAGCCCTGAAACTGATTGCGGCTGGGCGGCATACCGCTTTTGCTATCGGTCAGCAACTGCGACTGCCCGGTGTTGAGGTCAAAAAAGTAGATTTGGTAGTTTTCATTGCCGCCGAGGTCACGGCTGTAGATAAACCCGTTTTTCGATTTGTCGGGGCTAACCGACACCCGGCCCAGCGGTTCCTTGAAAAACGTAATCTGCCGACGGTCGGCACCGGGCGCGGCCACGTGGTGAATCTGCGGTACATCGGCGAATCGCGTTGAGATAAACAGCCCCGTTCCGGTCTGATCCCAATCGGCAAAACTGGCTCCGCGCACATTCTGGTATTGGTCAACGCGCTCCAGCAACTCGGTGGGCAGGGCCGGAATATTCTCGACAACGAGGTTGCCGATTTCTTTGCGGGCATCCTGCGCCCGCGCTGGCCCAAATGCTGCAACCAGCAGTTATACGCTTATAATTAAGTACTTGTAGTTTTACATGATGAGATTGGGGTTTCGCCAGAAACAGGCATCCGGGGTCAATTTACTCAGAAAAACGAGTTTTCAGTCTTTGACCCAATAACAATGCAGACTGGCATAATGACAAACCCCCAACCCGACTACACCGTTACATCTTCCATTTCTTCCTGCTTCACGGGCTGACCGAGCAGCGTGGCAAAGCGGGTGATGTTAAAGGTGGGTTCAAACCAGACTTCGCCCAGCACCGGGTGGCGCACCGGCACATCTGGGTTTGGCAACTCGTTGAGCAGCAGGCCGGTTTCGCCATTGGTGTGGCGTTTCACCTGACGGACGCTGTACAGTTGATCGCGCTGCGGGGTTTTCACGCCAAATTCAGCGTAAAAGGCCAGTACCGGCGCGGGAAAATTATCGTTTGTGCAAATGACTTCCATAACCATAAAAATGCGTGGTTGGGGTGAATGGTTCCTGATAAAACCACCGACCGTTATGTCTTTCGTTTTTTCTTGCGGGCCGACGGAAACAGTACATTGTTGAGGATCAGACGATAACCCGGCGAATGAAGGTGCAGATTGAGGTCAGACGGGGTGCGCCACTGCCCGCGAACGCCTTCGGGGTCGTGACCGCCGTAGAACGTCCATTGGCCCCGGCCTATCTCGCCGTAGAGGTAACGGTCGGTGGTTTTGCCCTGCCCCATCACCAGCACATTGGGCTTGACCGCCGTTTTGCGGAAGGCGGTTGTCTGCCCAAAAAACTCCCGAATCACGGATTGATGATTCTGGACAAGCATGGTCGGGATAACATCCCACTTGGCCGAAAAGTCGAACAGCGAGAAGTACGAAACCGGCCCGTCGTCGCCCCCGCGTCGGCCCCCGTCCCCCGCCGATTCGTTGATGTCGGAGAACGTCATGCCGTAATAACCGCCGGTGGCATCAATCGTGAAATTGCCGAAGGCCAGCGTCTTGCTAAAGTCGAGCCGTTGCTGGGCATCGGAATCAATGCCGTCGCCGTCGTAGCTACTGTCCACAATATCAACGCCTTCGGCTGCCAGGGCTACGTCGAGGGTTTCGGTGGCCGAACACATGGCAAACAGATAACCACCCCCGGCGCAGAACCCTTTGATGGCTTTGGCAACGGCTAATTTCATCTGCGACACTTTACCGTAGCCAAACTGTTTGGCAATACTTTCCTGCACCTGAATGTCTTTGGCCGACATCCGGCCCATGTTGCGGCCAAACTGCCCCGTAAAATCCTCGTGATGCAGGTGCAGCCAGTCGTATTTAGGCAGTTCGCCCTTCAGGATTTCTTCGTCATAAATCACCTCGAACGGAATCTCGGCGTAGGTCAGCACCCGCAGCACGGCATCGGTATTCTCGAACTCGGCGGGGCTGACTTTCACCGGCGAATACACCACAATTTTGGCCGCTTTCAGCAGTTTTACGGCATCCATGTTCACGTCCGGGCGGGCGATTTGCGCCAGAACAGCCGCCGTTTTTGCATCAGAAAGCCGCTCGAACGACACGCCCCGCACCCGACACTCGGTAGCAAAAGCCGGGTTGTCGGGCAGCAGGAAACTGCCGCCCCGGTAGTTCAGCAGCCAGTCGAGTTCGGCTCCATCCTGCAATATGCGGTAGGCAATACCGTAGGCTTTAAGGTGGTTGGTTTGGCTCTCGTCCATCGGGATGAGCAGCGAATTGGCGTAGCCGCTTACCGACACGATGACGAAGCAGGCAAACAAAAGTGACTTTTTCATACCAAAAACCGTTAAAACGTCCTGTTATTGAGGGTATAACGCACAAAGCCGACGAATGGCTATCGAATGATAATGAAGCGTACTTACACGCGGGCACTATTGAGTGGCCTTGCGCGTTAGGATTCGTAATTTATCAACGCCAACAGTCTGTTTATCAATTAGTTTTCCCAGAATAACGGGACTTTTTGTACCGTTGCCCAATCGGTTCGGGCTGCGGAAAATCCGGGCTTCATCCCACAAATCCACGTCAATAAATCCCTGAATCGTAGCCGCTCCGCCCTCCACAAGTACCGATTGAAAACCGAGTTGGTGCAAGTCGGTGAGTAATTGCGGCAGCGTGAATGGGCGCAACAGTTCGTCGGTAAAGCGGATAGTTGGCTGTGTGCCATCGAACAAATGCAGTGAAACGGGCAGTTTTTGGTGTTTGTCGAGCACAAGGCGGGTGGGGTTTCGGCCCGGCCAAAATCGGGCGTTCAGGCGCGGGTTATCGGTCAAAGCCGTTGTGGTGCCAATCAGAATGGCATCTTCTTCGGTACGCCAGCGGTGGTTCAGCCGTTGCGCCACCGGCCCCGTAATAGCTACGGGTTGTTTGCTTAGGCCACCAATAAATCCATCCGCAGTTTCGGCCCATTTCAGAATCACGTAGGGCCGTTGCTGTTCCATGAGCGTAAAAAACCGGCGGTTCAGCCAACGCCCTTCCGCTTCGAGAACTCCGGTTTCAACCACAATCCCGGCATCGCGGAGTTTTTGCAACCCGCGCCCGGCCACCAACGGATTCGGGTCAAGATTACAGACCACCACCCGCCCAATTCGCTTTTCGACGAGCAAATCAGCGCAGGGCGGTTGCTTGCCCGTGTGTGAACAGGGTTCGAGCGTGACGTAAGCCGTGCTGTTGGGAAGCAGTTGATTATCAGCCGGTTTGATTGACAAAATGGCGTTTCGTTCGGCGTGAGCTTCGCCGTAGCGTTGGTGCCAGCCCTCACCGATGATGCGGGTATTGGGGCCGTCGTCGTGCACAATTACGCAGCCCACCACTGGGTTCGGCGCAACAAAACCGCGCCCCCAAGTGGCTAACTCAAGGGCGCGGGACATGAAAATGGGTTGAACGGTCAAGGTTGAGCGTTTAAAGCTTCACTAAACGTCTCATTAAACGTTCAGCGTCAGACCTTAAACGATTTAAAATGGGCTTCTGGTATCGTCGTCGTCATCCTCGCTGAAGCCACTGTTGGGGTCAAACATCGAGCCGAGGAGGTCTTTAAACTGCTGCCCGGTATCCATCGGAGTCTTGCCGATGAGCGAATGTTCGGCCACGCCGTGCAGGGCGAACTCCATCATAAACAGTTTTTCGGGGCGGCTCAGGCGGTTGTGAAACTCATCAACGAGATCGTCTAAACCCTCAATCGTGCGGAGCCGGGCTTCGTAGTCGCGGTTGGTGAGGTCGTTGAGCATATCCATCGTGTTGCCGTCGCCGAACCAGTCGGTAATTTTGCGATATACGTTACCGCGCTTGTCTTTCTTGGCTTTTTCGGGATTCGGGAAATACTGCAAAAACTGGTTCCGAACGGCTTTGCCAATCAGGTTTTGCGCCACAATTACCGGGCCTTCTACCTCGCCTTCATACACTAATTCGACCTTGCCGCAGATGGCCGGCACCACGCCATACAAGTCAGCAATGCGGACAAACGTTTCTTTTTCGCCGTTGAGCAGCGTCCGGCGTTCGGCGGCAGAGAGCAGGTTTTCGTAGGCTGAAATCGTCATCCGGGCCGACACGCCCGATTTAGAATCTACGTACTCACTTTCGCGGGCTTCGATGGCGATTTGCTCAATAAGGTCAGTGATTAACTCGTTGGTTTTCACCGCACTTTTCTGATTTTCTTTAACAACGGCTTCCTGCATCGTGATTTTCTTGCCGATTTCGAGCGATTTCGGGTAGTGGGTCACAATTTGGCTGTCAATCCGGTCTTTCAACGGCGTTACAATGCTGCCCCGGTTGGTGTAGTCTTCGGGGTTGGCCGTAAACACAAACTGAATATCAAGCGGCAACCGCAGTTTAAAGCCGCGAATCTGAATGTCGCCTTCCTGCAAAATGTTAAACAGCGACACCTGAATGCGGGCCTGCAAGTCGGGTAACTCATTGATAACGAAGATACACCGGTGCGAGCGTGGAATCAGACCAAAGTGAATCGTGCGTTCGTCCGAATACGGCAATTTAAGTGTCGCGGCTTTGATTGGGTCAACATCGCCAATCAGGTCAGCCACCGATACGTCGGGCGTAGCGAGTTTTTCGGTGTAGCGGTCAGCGCGGTGCATCCAGGCAATGGGTGTGTTATCACCGTGTTCGGCAATCCTGTCGAGGGCAAACCGCGACAGAGGCTGCAACGGATCGTCGTTGAGTTCGGAGCCAGCCACAACGGGAATATATTCGTCTAACAGGTTGACCATCAAGCGGGCAATCCGGGTTTTGGCCTGACCGCGCAACCCCAACAGGTTAATGTGGTGCATCGAAAGAATGGCGCGTTCTACGTCGGGAATCACCGTGTCTTCGTAGCCCCAGATACCGGGAAAGACGGATTCTTTGGCCCGGATTTTTTCGATTAGATTCTCCCGCAGTTCCTGTTTGATAGAACGCGGTTCGTACCCGGCAGCTTTCAGGCCGCCGAGGGTCGCAATGGCAAGAAGTTCGCGGGATTTCAGGTTGTTATAGCTCATTGCAGGGCTTTAATGTGTCATGGATAACGACGATGTACGGGTCAACAACAGGGAGGATACCCTGATTGTACATCGGGCATTATACAGTGCATCTAACAGACGCGAACCGCAAATGGTTTGATGCGCCTAAAGTCGGTATATTTGAAAACGTTTATCAGTTTCACCAACCCGGTTATGCAGACATACCCAATCACCAATCAACCCTTTGATTATTCGGCGCTTCACGAAGACGACATGGCCGTTTATAGCCCATACGATCACCAGCGTGTCATCTCAAAACTCACCACTGAATTGGGGATTTTGTATTATAAAACCCGGACAATTGTACTCGAACCACTGCCCGAAGCCATGCTCAATGATGGCGAAGCCAGCCCGGTGCCGGATGTCATTCTGACTGATAATCAAACCCATCAAACGCCCATCATTATTGAAGTCTGCCATACTAAAGGACTGAAGAAAGACCTCAAAAAAGTGAAGCAATTGATTGACGACGATAACTACGGCATCCGGGAAGGGTTTGTATATGACTACATCGCTGAAGAATGGCATCAATATCGGCAGGAAGGCGGCTGGCAATTGGAAGACCGATCGTTTTCTGCCGTGCTGAATCTTGACTTCGGGCCGTTTTTATAGGCTATCGAAACCGTCCAATTGCCGCCTTTGTCGCTGCCGACAACACCAATCGCCCACTCGTCGCGGCCCGTTCGGTCAGCAACGTATCCCAGTGGTCGGTACCGTGCCAGAATGCCCGTTTCAACTCACGCAATGTATCTGGGTTATACGTGGCCAACTCGCGGGCTTTCATCATCACGGCACTATCTAACGCCGTAATCGTGTCGGTAAGTTGATTATAGAGTCCTTTTTCGGCGGCCCAGGTTGCCAGAAACGCGGTTTCGGGATTAAGCGTGAGGTGCGAGAAAGCCGCCAGCCCGATTTTACGCTCGATGGCCGGGCCAACCACAAACGGCCCGATGCCGATGAGTAGTTCGCTCAGCCGGACCGAAGCAGCGGTGGTGGCGATGCCGTAATCCACAGCCGCAGCCAGGCCCACGCCCCCGCCCACAGCCTTGCCCTGCACCCGCCCGATAATCAGTTTGGGGCAACGGCGGCAGGCGTTGATAACACCGGCGAATCCCGAAAAAAACACCAATCCCTGTTCCGACGTTTCGATGGCAGCGAGTTCGGCGAAATTGGCCCCGGCGCAAAACGCCCGCTCTCCACCCGATTGCAACACAATAATCGTTGAATCAGCAGCCTGTCCGGCAGTCTCAATGGTCTGCGCCAATTGCCGCAACAACGCGCCGGGCAGCGCGTTACTGGCCGGGTGCGCGAACGTAATGGTCGTGACCGAATCAATGGTTGTGGTCTGAATGGTTCCGGGTTCCATGCGAAAACGTTAATTTTACCGTAACTTCTGCCCGTAGCGGGCGTTTTTTGAATGACAATATTCCGCTTTTTTTCGGCCTGTCTGCTCCTTATTCTGTTTGGGCTGACTGGTTGTCGGGTAACAAAATTCCCGCCCGAACTCCTGCAAATAACACCAAACGCTGAACGTATTGGGCGCGAAGCAACGCTGAATGGTTCGCAGTTTGGCAGCGATCCGATTGTTTCGCTGGGGCAGTCGGGTTCGTTTGTCAATGGCATTATCTCGGCCCAAAACGACCAGTCCATCAAAATCGTGATTCCCCGGATGTCCGTTGGCCCCACACAGGTGCGCGTTGCCACGCCCGAAGGCATTTCTGACCCACTGGCATTCACGGTCTTACAGCCCATGCCGTCGCTAACCGCTGTTTCGCCCGGAAACGGCCTGCCCGGTACGCTCGTTGTGTTGCAAGGCGACTTTTTAGACGAACTCAAAACCGTGAAATTTGGCATGACGGTGGCGCCAGTCGTTGCGGCCACCAGCCAAAGCCTCACCGTTACTGTACCCGTAAATGCCCGGCGCGGCCCCCAACTGCTGACCGTCGAAACCGACGGCGGGGCTTCATCCGGTGATTTTATCGTGGCCGGTACGCCCGTCATTACGGGTTTCACCCCCCGCCGACCGCAGCCCAACACCGAGTTGGTAGTGCAGGGGCGCAACCTGACCGATGGCGTGGTGCGGGTGAACGGCCTGCCCGTTGACCCGGCCCAAACCCGCGTTACCGATACTGAAATTCGGTTTTCGGTACCATTGGGGGCCAGCAACGGCAGAATCACCGTCACCGTTTTTGATAAACTCGTGGCTACCAGTGCTGACAGTCTGCTGATTGCGTTTGCCCCGGCCATCAGCGGGCTGAACCCAATGGAAGGTATCAAAGGCGACAAAATCTTAGTGAATGGCCGGGCCTTTAAAGACATCACGAGCGCGACATTCGGCGGACTGACCGCGCCGTTCCGCATCATCAGCGATAACCAGGTCGAAATCACGATTCCCGAACGCGCCACGGCGGGCGAGGTGCCGCTTACCGTCAGCAGTATTGGCGGCACGGCCACCAGCCCGCAGGCATTTCTGTTTATCGTGCCGCCCGCCAGCCTCGTTGTTTCACCCGAACGCACCGCCCGCAACCGCGAAATCACGATCACCGGCCAAAACCTGAACCGCATCACGGGCGTAACCGTCAACGGAAAAGCCACCCCGATTTCGTCGTTTATCGAAAACAACAGCATCAAGGTCAACGTCCCCGCCGATGCCGTGAGAGGGGTCATAACGGTGTCAAACCGGGCCGGAACCGGCACGTCGGCTAAGCCGATAACGGTAGTGTTGAAAGCCGTGGTAACCGAGTTTACGCGGAAAGCATTGGTCGGTAGCCGAATGATTATTAAGGGCGAGTGGCTGCAAAATGCCAGTATCGTTTTTGCCGGCACCGGCACCGGAGCCGCGTTCGATGGCCGCAATACCGACACCGAAATCTGGGTAAAAGTGCCAATGGAGACCCTCACCGGCCCTATCCGTATTACCAACGATGCCAGTGAACTGACCATTACCGACGTATTTACGGCACTGCGGGCAATAACAGGTGTCGATTTTTCGCCCAAATTAGCCAGGCTCGGCAGTGAAATCACGATCACCGGCCAAAACCTAACCGATATTACCGACGTGCGCTTCACCGGCAGCGCGGCATCGGCCACGTTCCGGTTGTCGGCCAATAACCTGATTGTGACAGTGCCGACAGACGCTACGACCGGAACCATCCGGCTCACCAACGGCGCGGGTGATTTTACTACTACGCAGACATTCAGCGTATTGCGCCCGCCAGCCAACGTAACCTTCACGCCCGCGTCGGGCAAAGTCGGGGTCGAAATTACGGTTTCGGGGCAGAATCTGGCCAGCGTTACCGACGTTCGATTTACGGGTAGCGCAACCCCGGCAGTCTTCCGGCTGTCGGGTAGTTCGCTGGTGATTACAATTCCGGCAGATGCCACCGACGGCCCGATTTGCCTGACTAACAACGGTGGGCAAACCTGCTCGGCAACGGCATTTGTAGTGACGAAATAGTTTTTCAGAATCAACCCAAACAGCAACGGCCAGCAATATTGCTGGCCGTTGCTGTTTGGGTTGATTCTGGTCTGGTTTTACCCCTTGATGTTTTTCCGGCGATTGCGCTGAAAATCCTCGAACATCATGTTGCCCAAACCCTGCAAGCCACTGTAATACGCCCGGCCATTGTTCACTTTGGTAAACTCCTGCACAAATTGTTTCAGGTAATTATCGGTGGCAATCATAAACGTCGTTACCGGAATATTCAACCGGCGGCATTGCGCGGCCAGCGTCAGGGTTTTGCTAACCACCTTCCGGTCAAGGCCAAACGAGTTTTTATAGTACCGCAGCCCTTCTTTCAAACAGGTTGGTTTGCCGTCGGTAATCATAAAAATCTGCTTGTTCTTATTTTTCCGTCGGCGCAGCAAATCCATCGCCAGTTCAAGCCCGGCAACGGTATTGGTATGATACGGGCCGACCTCCAGATAAGGCAGGTCTTTGGCCTGAATCTGCCAGGCATCGTTACCAAACACCACAATATCGAGCGTGTCTTTGGGGTATTTCTGTTTAATGAGTTCGACCAGCGCGAGGGCCACTTTTTTGGCGGGCGTGATGCGGTCTTCGCCATACAAAATCATCGAGTGACTGATGTCAATCATCAACACCGTTGAGGTCTGGGTTTTCTGCTCTTTCTCGGTCACTTCCAGGTCGCGTTCCGAAAGCGTGAACTCCTCCACCCCACTGTTAATCTGAGCGTTACGGATAGATTCGGTCATCGAAATCTGTTCCAGCGAGTCACCAAATTGATACGCGCGAAGGTCGCTGCTGAGTTCGTCGCCCGCGCCGGTAAAGGGTGTAGCGTGGTTGCCGCCGGTTTTTGAGCGTTCAAGTTTGCCAAAAATTTCTTCGAGTGCGCTGCGCCGGATGGTCTGCTCACTTTTGGGAGTCATCACTAATTTACCCTCCTGATTTTCTTCGGTGATATACCCTTTTTCTTTCAGGTCGTCGAAGAAATTACCGATTCCGTATTTATCATCGGTCAGGCTGTATTGCCGGTCGAGCTGGCTCATCCACGACATCGCCTGCTCTACATCGCCGGAGGTGAGCAGCAGCAGTTGCTGAAAAATATTGAGGAGTTGGTCAAACTTACTGCCGTCTTTTTGTTCGGGCGGCACGTACTTAGCAAATTGGAAGCCTTTCATCAGTAAACAATGACCAGTTATCAGTTATCAATGCTGGATGCCCGTTTAACAGCACGTTTCCGGGATTTGTTCGGGTCGCCGATTAATCAGTTTCTGGTTGATTGATGCCCGTAAACTACCGAACGTTGACCTGGTTATAAACCTGAACACAGATGGCTTACGGTGATTTTACATTTGACCTCATTGAAGAGCGATTCGGAATAAAAAACCGCGCCGGGCAAATTTTCGAGCCGTTTAGTCCGCTATTGCCCAGCGATTGGCTGGAAAAAGCCCACCTAATGGCGCATGAACTGCCATTGCGTACCGAAAAGGCAAAATCAGAACTGATCGTGTTACCGATTTTGCTGGAATTACGCGCCAGAAATGACAAGTTTTTCACGATTTATTCGGGTGAAAACCTCAACGCTGCGCCTGAATCGGGCCTGAACGGAGAATGTAACTTTATCCTGACGAAAGACGTTGGCTCGATCAGCATTAATTACCCCATCATGCAAATTGTTGAAGCCGAGAAAAATGACCTCGATATTGGTTTACCCCAATGCGCGGCCCAACTCATTGGAGCCAAGCGATTTAACGAAAAAAAAGGCGTTCGATTGGATAAACTGTACGGTTGCGTTACTACTGGCAACCAATGGCTTTTTTTGTGTTTAGCCGATAACCTGGTCACGGTATCGCCGACGAGTTATTACCTCAATCAACTCGGCGAAATTCTGGGCGCATTTCAGCAGATTATTAATTACAGTCGGCTGTCATTACCCTGACTCCATTTTGCCACACACCCCGCACCATGAGCGATTTATCGAGCCGAACGAGGTTTGCCACGCAGCCGGGTTCAATCCGTCCTAAATCGGGGCGGCCAATGATGTCGGCGGGTGTTTGCGTTGCCATCCGCAGGGCATCTGCCAGCGGCAAACCGGCCTGCTCAACGCAGACTTTTACGGCATCTAACAGCGTGATAGACGACCCGGCCAATTTGCCTTCCTGATTCAGGTATCGCCCGGCATCGTACCGAATCTGGAAATCTTCAAAATCAAATACGGGCCGGGGTGGGTTGGCAAAACTCGCATCCGAAATCAGAAACAGTCGCTCCGGGCCAAGCAATTTATAGGCTAATCGAATTGCCATCGGCGCGCAGTGGAAACCGTCGGCAATGATGCTGGCCCGCACCGTTGGGTGGTCAAGCACGGCCCCGACCACGCCCGGCTCGCGGCTCTCGAAACCCCGTTGAGCGTTGTACAAGTGCGTTACCAGACCAACACCGTTGTAAAAGGCTTCGGTAGCTTCGGCGTAAGTGGCGTTTGAGTGGCCGAGCGACAGCCGCGTTTGGGGGGCGGCCCGTTTCAGCCAATCGAGCCGTTCCTGCGAAAAAATTTCGGGTGCAATCGTTAGCAATTTTATTACATCGGCCCCACGCCCAAAGAGTTCGGTTAGCTCGCGCTCGTCGGGTTGCCGAACGTAGTTTGGGCTGTGCGCTCCCCGCCGAATCGGGTTGAGATATGGTCCTTCGACGTGCAGCCCCAAAATACCGCTGTGCCGGTCAAGCATCACTTCCCGCACGGCTTCGATGGCTTGCAGAATCACCCGGTGCGACGTTGAATACAGCGTTGGCATCGCTGATGTAGTACCATTTTGCACGTGCGTGTCGTGAATGTGCCGAACGGTGTCGGGCGTGGGCGTTTGATTCAAAAACTGCGCCGAGCCGCCGTAGAGTTGTAAATCTACCAAACCCGGAATCAGGTAATCTTGCTGAAAATCAACGGATTCATTGTCTGAAGTAACGGCCTGTTCAGTCGTTCTTACGGCCTGAATTAGTCCGTCGGCGACCGTTACCGATGCACCCGGTAGCCAGCCATCGGCAGTCAGTACAGTAGCATTGTGGAGGTGGAGCATCTAAAATCAAATGGTTTTTGTGGTGAGTTCAACGGGTTTGGCGAGCCAGTGTTGCGCTACTTCGCCGAAGGCTTTCATGTGCGGCATTTGGCTATGCGCCCGCAGCCCGGCTTCGTCGTCCCAGCGTTCAGCCATGACAAATTCTTCGGGGTGTTCGGTGCTTTGATAGAGTTCGTAATGCTGACAGGCCGCTTCGGCCCGCACATCGGGAATGATGTTGAGCAGACCGTTTTTCAGGTCAGATTCGCAGCCGGGGCGGGCGGTGATGGTGGCAAAAACGAGGAGGGCCATTCGAGTTTGTCGTTCGTGGTTTGCGGTTAAACGAACGACAAACCACAAACGACAAACCCCTGCCTGCCCTACTCATTCCAGATTTCCCAGGCTCGTTCGGCTTGCAGCACCAGCATCCGGTGGCCGTTTTGCACGGCTGCCCCGCGCTCATGGCCTAAGCGCATAAACGCGGTTTCGGCGGGGTTATACACCAAATCATGCAGCGCGTGCCGACTCGTTAGCAGCGAATAGGGCAGCGCAGGTGCCTCGGTTATGTCAGGGTAGGTGCCAAGGGGTGAGGCATTGATAATCAGTTGATAAGC
>JBBRUV010000100.1:0-13941 GCA_038247465.1 Cytophagales bacterium | reverse complement strand
TACGCTTACCGCGACCGGCGGGCCAAAAAGCGCGAGTTTCGTGCCCTCTGGATTCAGCGTATCAATGCCGGTGCGCGTCTGCACGGGATGTCTTACTCAGTGCTGATGGGTGCCGTTAACAGGTCTGGCGTTGAGTTGAACCGCAAAGTGCTGGCCGACTTAGCCATGAACCACCCCGACGCTTTCCGGGCCGTTGTGGAGCAGGTGAAGTAACGGTTACGTCTCGATCACCTTCGTTTTCAGGCCTGCGCGCTTGCCTTCGGGCGTTTTTCCCAGCAGGTACAGGTCTATTTCGATCTGCCCGACGCGGAAAAACTGCCGGTCGGTAAGCTGATTTTCTACGAATTGTTTAACGCGCTGAAATTCTTCGGCGCGTTTTTTTTCGTCCTCACCATACCAGTCTTGCATAACGGCCACACGCCAGAAATCGGCTTCGGGCCGTTCTTCGACCAATACATTCGGCGGCAGCATGAGCCAATCCGTTAGCTGACTGACAATCAGCGGCTCCGGCTGACCGAGGTAACACGTTACCCACCCTACCGGCTCATCGGATTCGCTGGGATAAAGCAGGTCAGTTAATAACGGATTTAGTTGTGGGTCAATGAATTGTGAGTTTTCCATGAGTGAGCTGCTGGTTTATTGCCGCACAATGGTTGTAGCGGCTGCCTGTGCGCTGGCCAAAATGGTTAAATCGGCGATGGTAACGTGCGCCGGGGCCGTAACGGCATATACAATGGCATCGGCAATATCGTCGGCCCGCAGTGGCGTAAAGCCTTCATAAACTTTGGCGGCCCGCGCTTCATCACCCTTGAAACGAATGACCGAAAATTCGGTTTCAACCGCGCCGGGCGCAATGTTTGTGACCTTAATGCCGTGCTGGGTGAGGTCTAACCGCATTCCGGTGCTGAGGGCTTCGATGGCGGCTTTACTGGCACAATACACGGCTCCATTAGCGTAGGTTTGCTTGCCCGCAATTGAGCTGAGGTTAATAATATGTCCCCTACCCCGCGCCACCATGCCCGGCACAATGGCCCGCGTTACATACAACAGTCCCTGCACGTTACCATCAATCATTATGTCCCAATCTGCCGGGTCGCCATCCTGAATAGCACTCATACCATGCGCGTTACCAGCGTTGTTGATTAGTATATCAATACCCTGAAAATTAGGAGGTAATGAATTGATGGCGGTTTCGACAGCGGCCCGGTCACGCACGTCAAAAGCCAGCGTTGTTACGGCAGTCAGGGGTTCGAATTGGGTACGGAGATCGGCTAAACGGTCTTCGCGCCGACCGCAGAGAACGAGCGAATAACCTAATTTGGCAAACGATTCGGCAGTAGCTAAGCCAATGCCCGACGTAGCACCCGTGATAAAAGCAAGCATCGTAGATGTATTAAAATCAGAAAATGGTATAGTTTTTGTGAGGACAGACTCTACCCGCCGAAAACGGCGGAAAGATAACGTCAAAAATCAGGTAAATGACACCAGGTTTACAAACAATAGTGCCTGTATTTTCGGTGGTGATCCCTACCCGGCAGCAACCAACGGTGTTGATGAACTGCCTCGACGCGTTGAGCCGACAGCAGTTTCCGGCTAATCAGTTTGAGGTCATTATTGTTGAAGACGGTTATTCTGCCGATACCGAGTGGGCCGTTCGGCTCTTTGCCGATCACACCGGCATTGAAACCCGTTACCTCCCTCAAACGGTGCAACGGGGACTGGCAGCAGCCCGAAACCGGGGTTGGCAAGCAGCACGGGCGCGGGTAATTGCGTTCACCAATGACAGTTCTGTACCCCAACCAGACTGGCTTTCGGCGGCTGCGCGTTGCTACAAACGCGGGGCGCAGGTGCTGTCGGGACAGGTAAAGATGCCGGAGAAACCCCAGTACTGCGCTGTCAATAACCGCACAACTACCCCGGTGAGCTACGCCGACTTTACGGCGGGCAATTGTTTCTGTCTCCGCACGGCCTTAGAGCGCGTCGGCGGGTTCGACGAAGCGTTTGCCAGTGCCTGGTATGAAGACCGTGATTTGCAGTTTAAGTTTATCCGGGTTGGTATTCCCATCCTAAAATGTCCCGAAGCCATCGTTGTCTGCTCATCAAATGCCGCTACGGACAACAAAATACGACCCGACGAGCGTAATAATCGCTATGATGCGTTGCTCTACAAACGCCACCCCGACCTGTTTCGGCAGCGCGTACCACCGTTGCGGGGCATTGTGTTCACGTATTATGGGGCAGTTGGTGGGGCAATAATCGGTCTTATGGCACTGCTGTTGGTAAGCCCGGCCACGTCACTCACGTTTTTGAGTATTTGGTTTCTCGTCACCCTTGACCTGTTTGCCCAGCGATTTCCGACGCCCGTAACCCTCGATTCGATCCAGCAGACAGCGGTTACTACTATTGCCACCCCGTTCTCAACGGTCTATTGGCAACTATATGGAATCCTAAGATACCGGGTACTGCATTTCTAACGGGCCACAAGCATCACGGTTGCAGCACTTTGCAAAAAAACCGATTATCTAACCGCATCCGGGGAAAGGCTTCGGGCAGTTCATCGGCATCAATCAGTGCATAAGCGTTTCTGGCGTAAAATCGCTGGGCGGCTACCAGTATGTCAAGTGTGCCGAGGTACAGTGTTTTCATACCGACCGCCATTGCGTGGGTTTCGAGAATCTGTAGCAACGCCGTAGCTACTGCCAACTCGCGGCCCCGGTAATCGGCATGGACGAACATCTTACGAATCGTACCGAAGTCTGCGCCGACATCAATCAGCGCAATCGTACCGATAACCTGTCCGGTTTCGGTCACGGCGCACCAAAATTCTCCCCGATTAGTCTGATAAAACGGTTCGATGATGAGCAGATCGGGCTGGTCGGCAATGGTAATCGGAATGCCGAATTCTCCTTGCTGAATACCCAGGATAAGGGCAATCACCTGCGATTGATCTGCAGCCGTATAGGGTTTAATCTGAATCGGTACGGTGGGCATTTATGAAGATATTGTCAGAAATAGTCAGTTCTGTGTCTCCACAAACCGGGGTAAAGAACGTAAAAAATCGGTCTGTGTCTCCACAGACCGGGGTAAAACAGTTAATCGTACTTGGGCTTTTTTTCTCGTTTTTCTTCTTTTTTTTCTTTGGGCGTTTTAGCGGGTTCTTTCTTAGCCGCTTTCTGAACGTTTTGACCTTTTGCCATGATCGTTTGGGGTTTTGGGTATCAAATTAACTAAAATCGGGGTAAATACGCTAATCGCCATCGTCCTGACCGATGGCGTATTCGGGCAGTGGCTTGTGGTTGTAAAACGCAAACAGGGCAATTAACAGTACTCCGAACAGAACGGCAGTCAGAGCAAAATAAATCGTGAACGGTTTTTCGGCAGTGAGGGCGATTCGTACCAGAATAGTGGAGATAACGAATCCGGCGTTTCGGAAAATCAGGTCGTATGTGCGCGAGTAAATGGATGACAGCATGAGCAGAAACACGTCCACGAAGATCATCGCGCCGAAAAAATCTTTGTAAAACACGCCGTTGGGATTTGGGAACCGTCCGCCGTCAATACCAGCCCGATAGACTTCGGCCAGCCAACCCGCAAGACTGACCACCGACAGCAATAGCAACAGTACGCACAAAATTACGGCTGCCGCCTTTTTGATACGGATATACCGACTGCGTTTGGGCGACGAGTCGGCGGGCGACTTTTTAACGCTGGCGAATATTCGGTAATAGACCACCGTGAGTAAAAACAGTAGCAATGCGCCAACAAGGTCAAAGCCGATTTCTTTCAAAAAATCGAACGTATAAATGTCCGGCTTGTCGAGGTCATACTCGGCGATGTCATGAAAAAAGCTCCGAATGACAATCAGGGTGATGATTTCGTACTGTTTGGCAATGAAGATGGCTATACTCTTGGGCAGGATAATCACGAGTGTCAACACCTCATAAAACAGAATGACACTGAACGGTGTATAGATGGCTTTCAGGTAGTTATCGGGTAGTTGGGACAGCATCGTCGCGCCAAAAACGCCGTGTCTAACCAGAAAAATCAGCGACAGGTGCAGCACAAACCCCGCCAACGCGAAGTTAATCGTGGCCCGTTCGACTTGACGGATGTTGCCTTCTTTGGCTAATGAATCATACCAGTTACTCAGCCGGATAAGCAGAGGAGACGAGCGTATTTCTGATTCCATATCGGGTTGTAGTGAGTTAGTTCGGTGGTAATTTTTACCCGCACAAGTTACCACGCTATTCTAAGGTTCTCATACTGACTGATGGATTAGTGATAACGGGTTCAATGGTTCAGTAGTGAACCGGGTTAAGTTGTTTTGGCGCAGGTACCGACACCAAACACCGGGCTTTGCGCGTTTTATCGGTATCTATTTCTGTAACCTGTGGCTAAAAACCTGATTTTTCTGCTCTGCGCCCTGCTAACGGCCTGCGGCTCCCAAACCCCCGATTTTGTGCCGAAACCGAAAGCCTATCCCCGTCTTGATCTGCCCGCTCGTCGGTATCAACCCATAACCGGACAGCACCCCTACCAGTTTGAGTACAACACAGCGGCCCGTGTGCTGCCCGATACGTTTGCGCGGGCCGAGAAAGACTGGATTTTTTTGTACTACCCAGCGTTTAAAGCCAGTGTGCAACTGACGTACAAACCCGTGCTGAACGACCCGAAACGACTCAAAGCAATGCTCGAAGACTCGTATAAACTGGCGGGCAAACACACCATCAAAGCCTACTCGATCAATGAGCAGGTAACGCGGCTACCATCCGGGCAGTGGGCCAACCTGATTACGCTGACGGGCGAGGTACCGAGTCAGTTTCAGTTTATCACGACCGACACCACCACCCATTTTCTGCGCGGAGCGTTGTATTTTAACATCGCTACTGCCAACGATTCATTAGCACCCGCTATCGAATACGTGAAGGCCGATATGGTACATTTGTTGAAGACGCTGCGGTGGCGAAACTAATACCGGCATACCGTTTGTGATGGTCGCTATTGTTCATTGATAATTGCGGATTGTCAATTATCTTCGTTGCTCATTTTCAGACAGTCAACACAACTAACACACACCGGATTAACTGCCGGTTCCTTCTCCAATGGCACGTACTAAATTCAATCCCAGTCAGCTTTCGATTGATTTTCTGGCCTCGTTCCGGCAGATGCTCGTGAGCCTTGGCAGCCCCGAAAAACTGCTTTTCAACGAATCTGTTTTCACTAAGCTCACCGACCAATGGGAAGCCAAGCAGACGATCCCGGCTGACCTGCTGTTTCATAAAAGCCCGGTGGATGCGGTGGCCTACCAACTCAAAAAATCGGATGACCGGCTCGTGTTTCCCGCCGAACTGATCGGGGGTGAAATTCGCGGGGTGAAAGACTTAACGGGTTTTGCCGCCCTCTTCCGGGAGCAGGGTTGGGTGATTCTGCCCACCGAGCTCTCAGGCATGGACAAAAACCTGAACCTTACCATTCTAACGGCGGCAATCGGACTGGCAAAATTGTATCCGGCCAAAAAAGAACTGTTCGACGAAGCCGAGCGCGTGGCCTTGGCGGCTCTGCTGCCCGAATCCGAAATTCGTAATTTCTTCGGCTTGCGGCTCTCGAAATTCCCCGACGGTTTCCGCAGCGAAGTGTCTAACTATTTCAACCTGCCGTTTGAGTATATCCTCAAACGCGCTCAACAACTCGGCGTTGTCTCAGACAGCGTAGCCGACGATGCCCGGCAGGTACGGCAACCGTTGCGCCCCGCCCAGACGCGCCGGGCCGGAACTAATCAGGCCGCGTAAGAAAGACACCCATAAACGCAAATCAGCCAGTCTCTTGCAAGGGACTGGCTGATTTGCGTTTATGGGTGTCTTTCTATTCGTTTATTCTCTGTTTGCTTACTTTTTCGTCACCCGCACCGAAATCCGGCGGTTTTGGGCGCGGCCTTCTTCGGTGTCGTTACTGACAACGGGGTGTTCCTGCCCGTAGCCTTCGGCACCTAAACGGTCGGCAGCAATGCTGAGTTTGCCTAATTCGGCCACAACTGATTTGGCGCGGTCGCCGGAGAGTTTCAGGTTGCTATTGGCGTTGCCGGTGTTATCGGTATAGCCGCCGAGTTTGACGTTCACCGCCGGATACGCATTCATTATCTCGACAATATTTTTCAACTGCTCCTGCGATTCGGGTTTGAGCATCGCGCTGCCCGTCTCGAACGTCAGCCGGTCGAAATAGAACCAGGTGGTTTTGTCAACAACGTTGTCAGACTTGATAAAATCAAGCAGTTTGCCTTCTACGCCGGTCATGGCAACGCTCAGTTCTTTGCCGTTGTCGAGTTTCAGGGTCGAGAGTTGAACCGGCGTATTGGGTGTGGTCACGGCTGCGTTGTCGGCTGCGGTTGATTTTTCCAGATCAACACCGGCAACACCGGCCACCGCCACTACGCCTTCTTTGGCAAAACCGGCGGTCTCCGATGATTTCACGGCGATATACGGCGCAATAACCAGCGATACGATAGACATCAGCTTAATGAGAATATTCATTGAGGGGCCAGACGTATCTTTAAATGGATCGCCAACGGTATCGCCGGTAACGGCGGCTTTATGCGGCTCCGACTTTTTGTAGTACATCTCGCCGTTGATTTCCACACCTTTTTCAAACGATTTCTTGGCATTGTCCCAGGCACCACCGGCGTTGTTCTGGAAAATCCCCATCAGCACACCCGACACCGTTACGCCCGCCAACAAACCACCCAGCACTTCGGGGCCGAAGATAAACCCGATAATAACCGGGGTGAGCAAGGCAATAGCCCCCGGCAAAATCATCTCCCGGATGGACGCCTGCGTCGAAATTTCGATGCACTTCTCGTATTCCGGCCTGCCCGTGCCTTCCATGATGCCGGGAATCTCGCGGAACTGCCGACGAACTTCTTCGACCATTTTCATGGCCGCCCGGCCTACCGCAGCAATCGCCAGCGATGAGAAAATGAACGGAATCATGGCCCCGACAAACAAACCCGACAGCACGTCGGCCTTGTAAATATCAATGGCCGAAATACCCGAAATACCCACAAACGCAGCAAACAGGGCCAGCGCAGTCAGGGCAGCCGACGCAATGGCGAAGCCTTTGCCGGTGGCGGCAGTGGTATTACCAACGGCATCGAGAATGTCAGTGCGGCCCCGGACTTCTTCGGGCAGGTAGCTCATTTCGGCAATACCACCGGCGTTGTCGGCAATGGGGCCGAAGCCGTCAATGGCAAGTTGCATGGCCGTTGTTGCCATCATCCCGGCGGCAGAAATGGCCACGCCGTAGAGACCGGCAAAGTGGTAGGACGTATAAATACCAGCCGCCAGCACCAGAATTGGCAGCACCGTTGATTCCATGCCAACGGCCAGCCCACCGATGATATTGGTACCGGCGCCCGTTGCCGACTGCCGGATGATGCTCAACACCGGGCGTTTGCCCATTGCCGTATAATATTCGGTGATGGCACTCATCAATGCACCCACAATCAGACCCGTTACGATGGCATAAAACACGTCCATCCGGGTAAATTCAACGCCCCGGATTTGCATTGTTACATCGGGCAGGATAGCCGTTACCAGAAAGTAAGAAGCCACGAGCGTCATCACGATTGACCCCCAGTTGCCCATGTTCAACGCGCCCTGCACCGAGCCGTTATCGTCTTTGATACGAACCAAGAAGGTGGCTAAGATCGAGAAAATCAGGCCCATACCGGCAATCACGATGGGCAGCACAATGGGCGCGTGACCAAAAATATTCAGCGCGGCATCGAGTTTGATTTCGCGGCCCAGCACCATCGTTGCCAGAATGGTGGCCACATACGAACCAAATAAATCGGCACCCATCCCGGCCACGTCGCCCACGTTATCACCCACGTTATCGGCAATGGTGGCGGGGTTGCGCGGGTCGTCTTCGGGAATCCCGGCTTCAACTTTACCCACGAGGTCGGCCCCAACGTCGGCGGCTTTGGTGTAGATACCACCGGCTACGCGGGCAAACAGGGCGATAGATTCGGCACCGAGCGAGAACCCGGCCAAGACTTCCAGCACCCGTTCCATCGGAATACCGTTGACATCGGCAACGCCATCGGCACCAACCAATGATCCGACGAACATATTATAGAGGGCAATAAAGAGGATGCTCATTGCCAGCACGGCCAGACCGGCCACGCCGATACCCATCACCGAACCGCCCGTAAACGACACGTGGAGGGCTTGTTTCAGGCTGGTACGAGCGGCATGGGCGGTGCGGACGTTAGCGAGTGTGGCGACCTTCATGCCGATATAACCGGCTAAGGCCGAGGTGAATGCCCCAACGGCAAAGGCAACGCCAATGAACCAGTGTGAATTTTCGACGAGGGTACCGGAGTAAGCTAAGAGCGCGGCCACCACAACCCCGAAAACGATAAGCACCCGCCATTCGGCGCGGAGAAAGGCAATAGCACCGTCGGCAATGTAACCGGCGATTTCCTGCATCCGGGCATCGCCAGCGTCTTGCCGCGACACCCATTGGTACTTAACAAACATCACAACCAGACCAATAAGGCCCAGTACGGGAACAACATAGAGACTTGAATTCATGCGCTGGCAGCGTTTAACAGAAAAGTTTGGTTTTAACTTGGGATTACGCTAAAAAATTGCCCGCAAATATAGCCGATTCACCCGTGACTACGCCAGACCGTCCCATAAGTTGGCTTCGTTAGTTACACAACACACATATTAATAGATCAACACTCTACTTTTTCACTGGAGTGTTGGAAACCGACCCTGATCTGCCTACTTTCGCTGCCGCTTATTCGCACCAGTCTCCTCCGTAACTGTTTCATCTGCCTGATTGATTCTTCCGGTTCATCAGCAGGCACCTTATCAGTACCGAATGCCGTATCTTGACCTCTATACTTCATCACTGACGGCTAAAACAGCCGCACACCTGCTCAGGCGGGCCACCTTTGGGCCAACGCAGGCCGAAATTTCGGTTTTCACCGGCCAATCGGCAACCAACGCCGTTCAAAAACTCATCAGCAATGCCAACTACAACCCCGCCCAGCCAGTTGATTTAGACAGTACCAGCGCTACTGCCGGGAAACCCTACCTCCGCAGTGCCAGTACCCCGACGGGCCAATACCTGCCCTTCAACGGCGACCGTAACTTCGATTATGGCCTGTATATCAAGTACTGGTGGCTCGGCCTGATGACCCAACAAAGCCCAACCACCACCTTTGCCAACAGCACGACTAATTTGATCGATAAACTGACGCTGTTCTGGCAAAATCACTTTGTAACAACCCGCGAAGTGGTTGACGATTACCGCTTTGTCTGGAGTTATCTGCAATTGCTGCGAACCAATGCGCTGGGTAGTTTCAGAACGCTCGTGACGCAAATCAGCAAAGAACCCGCCATGCTCCGCTATCTCAACGGCGACATGAACGAGGCAGGCGCGGGCAAGGCCAACGAAAACTACGCCCGCGAGTTGCAGGAACTCTTTACGATGGGAACCGTAGATTTTGACGGCAACAAGAACTACACCGAAGACGACGTGAAAAACGCGGCCAAAGTGCTGACCGGCTGGAACTACACCAACTACTGGACTATCGGCTCAACCACGTTTACCACGACGTTCAACAGCGACAAACACGACCCTGCAAAAAAAACCTTCTCTGACAAATACGGCACCAATATTTCCATCACCGGGCGAACCGGCGCAACGGCGGGCGATCTGGAACTGACTGATTTGGTGACGATTCTACTAAATCACCCGCAAACGTCGCGCTTCATCTGCCGCAAGCTGTTTCGGTGGTATGTGAACCCCAACGTCACGGCGGCTGTTGAAACGAACGTGATTGTGCCGTTGGCCGCGCTTTTTGTCAGCGGTGGCTATCAGATTCAGCCCGTGATCGAGAAATTGCTCACGAGTCAGATTTTCTTTGATGAGGTCAACATCGGCGCCATCGTTAAGTCACCCGCCGAGTTAATGGTAGGGGCCACGCGGTTTTTTAACCAGCCCGTGCCGAGCCTGTTGCCAAGTGTACGGCCTTACAAAACGCTGTTTGATTTTATCCACTGGCGGATGCGCGATCAGCAGCTTGACCTGATGGATCAGCCGACGGTGTTCGGCCACGAGCCGTATTACCAGACCGGCTACTCGAAAGTCTGGATTAATACCACCACGATGGCCCTGCGGAACGATTTCACCGACGCGCTCATCTGGCGGTGGCTTACGGTTGATGCCAGCACAACGCCGAACTACAAATATGGTATTGACCTGGTTGCGTGGGTTAGGCCTCTGCAAACCAATTTCGGGAGTTTTGTTACAACACCGGCTACCAATAACCAATCGCCCGCGCCCACAACGCCGTCTGTCACCTGCATACAGGTGCTGGATTCGTTTCTGGTGAATTTGTTTGCTACCGATTTAGGGCAAAGTCAGAAAGACTTTTTGATTGACAAGATCATGATGATGGATCAATCGCCCCGCATATCCTGGGAATTTGAGTGGAATCAGTACCGCCGAACGGTCAGTTATCCGTCGGCTTATACGGCAACGCAAATCAGCAATGCTCTGGGTACGGTAAACTGGCGGCTCACTACGCTGATGCGCTATGTGCTTCGTATGGCCGAGTTTCATTTATCGTAAAATGCCCTACCTCGACCTCTATACCGATCCGCTAACGCCCCGAACGGCGGCCCACTTGTTGCGCCGGGCCACGTTTGGGCCAACGCAGGCCGAAATTTCGGCGTTTTCGGCACCGGGCCAAACGGCGGCTATTGCCGTTCAGACGCTTATTGCCAATGTTAATTATACCCCCGCCCAACCCGTTGATTTAAACAACAACCGCACCACCGCCGGGCTGCCCTACCTGCAAAATAGCACCACGCCCGCCGGTGAGTATCTGCCGTTTTTGGGTGCCAACAACGGCGATTACAGTACCTACATCAAGTATTGGTGGCTGAATCTGATGATCCAGCCCGGCCCGGTCAACCTGCTCGATAAGCTGACCCTGTTCTGGCAGAACCATTTCGTAACCACCCGCGAAGAAGTTGGTGATCACCGTTTTTTGTGGAGTTACCTGAACCTGCTCAGAACCAATGCGCTGGGGGACTTCAGGACCTTAGTGATGCAAATCAGCAAAGAACCCGCCATGCTCCGCTACCTCAACGGCGACATGAACGAGGTCGGCGCGGGCAAAGCCAACGAAAACTACGCCCGCGAGTTGCAGGAACTCTTTACGGTGGGCGCGGTTGATTTTGCGGGCAATCACAACTACACCGAAGACGACGTAAAAAATGCGGCCCGCGTGTTGACCGGTTGGAAATACACCAATTACGGCAAAGAAAATTCGACCTCGTTTGCCACCACCTTTACCGGCACGAAGCACGACACGTCGCCCAAGACTTTCTCGGATAAGTACGGCTACAAAATCATCATGTCGCCAGTCACCGTGCCAACCGGCTTTGCCAACCTCGGCGAGTATGAACTGAGCGAGTTGGTAACGATGCTGCTGAATCACCCGCAAACGGCGCGATTCATCTGCCGCAAGCTGTTTCGGTGGTACGTGAACCCCAGCGTCACGGCAGCTATTGAAACCAAGGTGATTATCCCATTGGCCGCGCTCTTTGTCAGTAGCGGCTACCAGATTCGGCCCGTGATTGAGAAACTGCTCACGAGTCAGATTTTCTTTGATGAGGTCAACATCGGTGCGATGGTAAAATCACCCGCCGAGTTTGTGGTGGGGTTGTATCGGTTTTACGAATTAGCCATTCCCCCGCTCACGCCAACGGTATTACCCGTCAGAGCTACGCTGGATCACCTGTACAGTAAAATGCGGGATCAGCAACTTAATCTGATAGACCAACCAACCGTGTTTGGCTACGAGCCATATTACCAGACCGGCTACTCGAAACTCTGGGCCAGCACCGGCACCATCGTTCTCCGCAACGATCTGGTTAACCGACTGGCAGATTCATACACCGTGTATCTGGGGCCGGTGCTGAACCTCAATCCGTTGGGCCGCATAACTGCGCTTCAATCTAATTTTGGCGGATTTGCTGCGGCCCCGACCACTGCCCTCCCGTCGCCCGTGCCTACCACACCATCCGTTACGTGTGTGCAGGTATTGGATTCGTTCTTGCTGAACTTGCTGGCTACTGATTTAGACCAGACCCAGAAGGATTTCCTGATAGACAAGATTATGATGGGCAATCAGGCTCCGCGCACGGCCTGGGAATTTGAATGGAATTTATACCGGCGAACGGTGACGTACCCGAATTTTTCTGGCTATAGTACTTCTGTGAAAAACAACGCCAGAAACGCCGTTAATAACCGCCTGAAAAATCTGATGAAGTACCTTCTGCGCCTGGCCGAATATCATATTTTCTGATCAACTCACTGACCGATTTAACTACCTATGAACCGCAGACAATTTATAACCGCAGCATCGTCGCTGGCATTGCCGGTGGCCTTCAACGGATTCGGCGTGAAAGCCTTAGCCGGCAATTCAACCCTGGTGCAGTCGTTGCTGGCCTCCAACGCCCCGGCTACCGACCGGATTCTGGTGATTGTGTACATGAATGGCGGTAATGACGGCCTGAACACGGTGATTCCGGTTGACCAACTGACGCAATACAACGCGCTACGGAGCAATATTGCCATTCCGCAGAATAAAATCCTGAGTCTAAGCGGCAACGATACCACCGGCCTGCACCCGGCCATGACGGGTATGCGTGACCTCTACAACAACGGTAAACTGAGCGTTATCCATTCGGTGAGTTACCCCGGCCCCGATCAGTCGCACTACCGCTCAACGGACATCTGGATGACGGGCCAGGATTCAACGGCAACGTATGAAACGGGCTGGGCGGGCCGGTACTTAGACAACCGGTTTCCAAACTACCCGGCTACCTATCCTAATGCCCAGATGGAAGACCCGCTGGCTATTCAGATTGGTTACCTGACCTCAACCACGCTCCTCGGCCCGGCGCAATCTATGGGTATTGCCATCAACGACCCGAACAGTTTTTATAGTTTGGTGGGGGCTGCATCGTCGGTCTCGCCCGAATACCTGCCCTGCAACAGCACCTGCGATGCCGCCGATCTGATTTCGTTTATCCGCAAACAACAGGCGTTGTCGGTCGGCTATGCCACCGAAATCAAAGCCGCCTACGATGCCGGGGCAACGCAGGCGACCTACCCCACAGCAGGCCAAAACTCACTGGCCGATCAACTCAAGATTGTGGCGCGGCTGATTCATGGCGGGCTAAAAACCAAGATTTATTTTGTCTCCCTCGGTGGTTTCGATACGCACTCGGCGCAGGTGGACTCCGATGTCACCCTCGGCGGACACGCGTCGCTGCTGGGCAAACTCTCGGCGGGGATCAAGGTTTTTCAGGATGATCTGACACTGCAACAAACTCACGATAAGGTAATTGGCATGACGTTTTCGGAATTTGGCCGCCGGGCTAATTCCAACAACTCTAAAGGCACCGATCACGGCGTGGCCGCACCGATGTTTGTCTTTGGCTCGAATGTGAAACATTCCACTATCGGCACCAACCCCGATCTAAGTACCCTCATCAGTAGCTACGGCGGCAACAAAGACATTCCGATGCAGATTGATTTCCGGCGTGTTTATACGGATATTCTCAACGACTGGTTTGGCGCGGGCGTACCGAAAACCAATGAACTGCTGTTCCGGTCGTCGCTGAACGCACTCGATTTTCCGACGGTTTCGCTGTTTTCTAACACCGTCGAAACCATTAAAACCGGCAACTGGGCCGACCGTTCGGTGTGGTCGGTGGGGCGAAAACCGCTGGCAACCGAGTATGTTCGGGTCAATGCCGGGCATACCGTAACGGTGGGCGAAGCAACAACGGTACGGAATATTAAACTCGACGGAAAAATCAAGTTCACGGGGCCGTATAATCTGAAAGTGACGGG
>JBBRUV010000099.1:0-14055 GCA_038247465.1 Cytophagales bacterium | reverse complement strand
TTGATAGTATTCAAGACAGTAGTCATGGTCGTCAATCTTGGTAATGTGCAAGTTCAAAGATACGACTATTGACGCTGTCTTGTTTTATTGGCAATAATTATCTGAAAATCAATTAGATAGACCCAAAATTCGCATTAATAGGAGTGTTAGAAAAGAAACAATCAAAATGAAATAAAATCTCTTTAAATAAGCCCTTCCAACTCTGTAATCAGCCATAGTGAAATTGGTTAAATATGGGAGAACCAGTAGGTGGTTCTCCCTCTATGCCGTTTAATGTATTTGAGCACCCATAGGCCCCACTGTATGAGAACCAGTAGGTGGATGCGTTGCCACATAGTCCACAAAGTTGTGAGCTTGGCCAGCAATCCAACCTAAACCTTGACCAAGGCGATACCAAAAAGATTCGCCACCGCTGATATCACGGAGTTCGTTCTCGTCCAAGCTGGTTACAAACTGGTCGTAATCGACAAAAGAGTTTTTCATGATGCAAGGGGTTTTTAATTTTAGTGTTTTCGTGCGTTTCCGTACCCGTCGGCGAAGCCCTTCTCAATGTCGTCCCAATTATCGACAATCTTTTCGAGGGTCAAATACTTGATGAATTTGTCAAGCCAGTGCCCCCCATCGGTTTCCCGCATCGCACTTGCGTCCATTTCGACAACGTCATAGTTGTCCAACGTCAATGTATTCATGTTGTGTTTAGTTTTAAGTGTCCCAAGCATCCGCTGTTTGTAGCTCATTCCGGACTGACCCGCCCAACGCCGTTTGGTTGATGCAAAGGTGGGGGATGAGTGCCTTACGGTGTCATTCACAAAATGAATAAAATTATTCACAGATTGAATAAAATTATTCACGAAATGAATAATCAGCTTGCGCCAATGGAGTACCTACAACCGAAAATTAAATTTATTAAACGTTGATTTGGTGCAGCGTTTAAAAATTTCGTTACTTGCCTGTAAACCATTACCTGCTACATTATACATCAACCCAATGGCACCACTATCAGACAAATTCCGCGCCCTGCGCCAGCTTCATGGCTACTCACAAGAGTACGTGGCCCTCAAATCAGGTCAATCTCAGCCAAACTACTCCAAAATGGAGAGTGGGCAGATTCAGCCCAAACTCGGTACGCTCGAAAAAGTGGCGGATTTGTATCAAATAGACCCGCCCGATATGTTTACCAAGACATCGGTTCAGTTGGTAGCACAAGTAATAGCAAGGCCGTGTTTTGTAAAGTTAATGGGGGGGGGGGCAAATAGTTACATAGGGGGTTGTTCATACTGTTAAGGTAGCCATGTGTAGAGACGCATAGTCTCCTGCGTTAAATTTGTAGAGATGCAACTATGCGTCTCTACACCCCCTTGGCCGGGTTGCCAAATACGGTGGCGGCTGCGGCCACATTCTCGACCACGACCGAACCGGCTCCAATACGGGCGTTTTTGCCGACCGTAATGCCCGAAACCAGCACCGCGCCCGCCCCGATA
Organism: Cytophagales bacterium; assembly: GCA_038247465.1. Classification (GTDB taxonomy): domain Bacteria; phylum Bacteroidota; class Bacteroidia; order Cytophagales; family Spirosomataceae; genus JBBRNH01. The sequence continues at coordinate 12,574 of JBBRUV010000099.1, read as the reverse complement.
AACGCACCTTCGTCAATTACGACACCGCTGCTGATGACGGTTCCGGGTCCAACCTGAACATAATCGGCAAGGTTGGCCGAAGCCTCAATAATTGCCCCACTTTGCAAAATACAATGCTGACCGATCTGGGCAAACGGGCCGATTACGACGCGGGCCGCCACGAGGTTGCCATGCCCGATGGTGGCTTCTGCCGATACCGTTGCCGTGTCGTGAATGGCGTTGACGGGCTGCACCTTGCGCCGTTCGTTGAGCATTTTGACGATTTTTCGCCGGATGCGAGCATCTGAAATAGCGACGAACGCTTCGCATTTTTGACCGATGAGTTTCAGAAAGCCATCGTCGTCGGTATCGCCCAGCACCGATACATCGCCAAATTCGAGACCATGCCGGGTTTTTTCGTCGTCGAGTAGGCCATAAACGACTACATTATTGCGCCGAAAAATATCGAGCGCGGTTAGGCCGAGGGCATCGGCACCAAAAATCATGACTGGGTTTTCCATGTAAAGTGGCGCGGGAGGAATCCCGCGAAATAAGAAACAGTGATGCGGGAGGAATCCCGCGAAATAAGAAACAGTGGCGCGGGAGGAATCCCGCGAAATAAGAAACAGTGATGCGGGAGGAATCCTGCGTAGTTAGATCGCAGGATTTCTCCCGGGTTACTTTAAGATAACAATTCAGTAACAGTCTGGTAACGTACAGGTAATCTACGTTTCCTACCTTCGTACATGAAACCTAAGCGACATTTTCGCACGATTGTTCTCTCCGATTTGCATCTGGGCACGTCTGGCTCAAAGGCGAAAGAGGTCACCAACTTCCTGCGAAATTATTCTTGCCAGAAACTCATCCTCAATGGCGACATTATTGACGGCTGGCAACTGAAACAATACGGCACCTGGAAGAAAAAACATACCGACTTTTTTCGGGCTGTGCTCAAGCAAATCGTGCGTTACGACACAAAAGTAGTGTATCTGCGGGGCAACCACGACGATTTTCTGGAACAGGTAATGCCGCTCCGACTTGGTAAAAACTTCTCCATTCGGAAAGATTACGTACTGATGTCGGGCGATAAAAAGTTTTACGTCACACACGGCGACGTATTCGACTCCATTACGTCGCAGATGAAATGGCTGGCTCACCTCGGCGATTTGGGCTACACGTTTCTGCTTTGGGTAAACAAACTCTACAATAATTACCGCACGGCGCGGGGCCTGCCCTACTACTCGCTGTCGCAAAAAATCAAACTCAGTATCAAACAGGCGGTTAGCTATATCTCTGATTTTGAGATCAAACTGACCGAACTGGCCCGCGCTAAAGGCTGCGACGGCATCATCTGCGGCCACATTCATCAGCCCGCCATCCGCGAATACGACGGCCTGATTTATATGAACTCCGGCGACTGGGTTGAGTCTATGAGTGCGCTGGTGGAAGATTACGACGGACATTGGAGCCTGCTCTATTACACCGCCGACCTTGCCGATGAGCGCACCGAAAAAACACCTGCCCAGCCAGCCACGCCGATTCCGTCTCCCGTTCCGGCCTTGGTTGAGCAATCGGCTGGCTGAGACAATCTTCTTATCTTCGGCCAACACTTTCATGGCTTTGTTATGCGCGTTTTATTTTTGGTGCAGGGCGAAGGGCGCGGGCATCTGACTCAGGCACTGTCGCTGGCGCAGATTCTTCAACAGTCTTCGCATGAGTTGGTGGGCGCGGTGGTGGGCGTAGCCGATGAACGACCCGTCCCGGCGTTTTTTGCGGAGTCGTTTCCTGCCCCCATCGAGACCGTAGCGAGTCCGGCGTTGGTGTATAACCCCAAAACCAACGCCCTGCTGCCACTCGAATCGTTTATCGGCGGCATCAAAAACAGCCCTACATTTTGGCGTAGTTTGTCGCTGATTGACGCGGCTATTGCCCGAAGCCGCGCCGACGTGGTGATTAATTTCTATGAAGTGCTGGGCGGCATGACCTATTATTTCCGCCGACCTAAAACGCCGTTGCTGACTGTCGCCCATCAATACCTGGCGTTTCATCCGCAGTTCCGGTTTCCAACTGGCAAGAAATCCGTTGATAAACTGGCGTTTATGATGTTGTCGCGGGTAACATCGTTTGGAGCGCGGGAGCGGCTGGCTTTGTCATTCGATCAACTGCCCGACGCGCCGGAGCAGCGACTGCGGGTGATGCCGCCCCTGTTGCGGCAGGAAGCCACCCGATGCCAGCCCACTACCGAAGCGTATGTGCTGGCCTACATGACCCAACCCGGCCTGCGTGTGCAATTGGCCGAGGCCCACCGCCTTCGCCCCGATGTGCCGGTGCATTGCTTTAATTCGGGCGTGTCTGCTGCCGACGAACCCGTTGATGATACGCTCACTTATCACGCCATTGACGGAAAACGGTTTCTGGATTTTATGCAAAACAGCCGGGCCGTGATCACAACGGCGGGTTTCGAATCGGTCTGCGAAGCGGCTTATCTGGGCAAACCCGTGCTGATGATGCCCCAACCAAACCACTACGAACAGGCTTGCAACGCCACCGACGGGCAACGCGCCAGGGTCGGTATTGCCGCCGACACCTTTGATCTCGACAAATTAATGGCCTATCTGCCCCAACACGATTACACCGTAAACGAACGGTTCAGGGCGTGGCAAAATCAGGCCGGGCAGTTATTCTTAGACGCTATCGAACGGGCAATTCGCTACTAATTAGTTACTTTGTATCACAAAACAGTAATTTTCTCGCATCATGAAAAACCAAATTACACTTACACTTCTGCTGATCATCAACAGCTTATCTGTGGGCTACGGACAGGTAGCGTTTCAGCCTTGTGAGGTTCATAAACCCTGCCAACCCCAGGGCGGCTACGAACTCCTGAACACCTTTATCCAAGCCAATCTACGAATGCCGTTCCGGGCCGAGGCCGACCAGATTTCGGGGCGGGTGTTTGTGCAGGGCACTGTCGGCACCGATGGCCGGGTGTCGAGCTTATCCGTTTTGCGCGGCCTTTGCCCCGACTGCGACCGCGAAGCCCTGCGCGTCTTTGGCCTGTTTAACGCCTGGAAACCCGCCGAAAAAGACAGCCATCGGGTGGCTCAGGTTGTTACGCAGGTGTTTTTGTTTAGACCCATCATGCCGGTTTATTATCAAAATGGGCAACGGGTGGCTTTCTTCGATCGGGTCGTGACGCAGAAATCAGAAACTGATACAAGTGTTGTTTATAAACAGGTAATCCCGGCAGATACCAACGGCTATCCAACCGGCGACATGGTATTTTACGAACGAAAGAAGGAGAAATGGCGCGAGACGTTACGCTACAAGTTTACCAGCGAAACAACCACGCAACTACCTGACGTTGAAGATACTACCTCAGCCGGCAAGGCGTTCAGGCGGCTGACTCACCGTAGCCCATCGTCTGATATGCAAGGAGAGGCTTACACGTTTTATCCAGACGGGTCTTTGGCCCAGGTGCAACAATTTGATGGAGGTCGTTTGATTAGCACCGCCAAAACGTACTACCCAAACGGCACCGTCGCCAGGCTAACTTCGTATAATAACGGGTTGCAGGTCGAACTGTTCTGGTATCCGAATGGGCAGCTTTGGAAAGAAGAAACGCAACTCTCAAACACCCCCACCCCCGGCAAAGTGGGGACAACTGGCCCAAAGTGCGAGTTGATTAGCTGGTGGGACAGCACCGGGCATCAGGGCGTGAAAGACGGCGTGGGCCGGGCAACATTGCAGACCTTTACCAAATCGAATCAGTCAAACCGTTACACTGTTTTTACCAAACAAGGCTCCGTTGCCGGTGGTGAAAAGACTGGTACCTGGACGGGCCACTACGCCGATGACTCCTATTTTTATCAGGAAGCCTATGCCGATGGCATTTGTATCGGCGGAAAAGCTAAGGAAACTGGTACCGACACCATCACTTACGCCAAAGACCGGGTGCAGCCAGAGTATATCGGTGGGATGAGCAAACTTGGTCAGTTTCTGGCCATGAACATCCGTTACCCAATTGATGCTATGCGAAGCAGAGCGCAAGGCCGGGTCTTTATCAGTTTTGTAGTTTGCGAGGACGGCAGCCTGTGTGACCACGCCGTGATCAAAAGTGCGGGTAACCGTAGCTCAGACATCGAGGCTTTGCGCGTGGTGAAACAGATGAAAAATGACTGGATTCCCGGTAGTATTCGCGGGAAACTCGTGCGGGTCAAATATAATCTTCCCGTGAATTTCACCTTCCAATAAAAAAACCGCCCCGACTCTCACGGGCCGGGGCGGTCAGTAATAAATCAGTGGAGTTATACCCACTCCCAGCGGTGGCCGGGGCGCAGACCTTCACCTTTCTTTTGCTGGAGAAGCCGGGGCCGCTTAAACCGCAAAACCAACAACGCCAGCAGTTTCTGCACCGGAATACCATGCTGCTGATCGGTGAGGTCTTCGTCGGCACTGCCCGTTGCCGACGCGATGAGTTGATCAAGTTCAGACGGTTTTTCGAGCAACGAGCGGTCGGGCCGGGGGCCCCACGACGGATCCGCGGAGTCGGCATCGGCCAGGGTAGCATTATCTGGATTAGCCAACCGTTTCTTCGCCCTTTGCAGCACAAAAGCAGGCAGTGGCTTAGTGAGGGCATTCATTACGCCCGGCGACAGTAGTTGCCGGTATTGCTCCGGGTTGCTCAGTAATTCTTTATAAGCCAGCACCCGAAACAGGTATTGATTAGTTTCGCGGTAAAAACGCACTTTAAAATAAGTTGACTGTCCCTGCTGGCGCATCCGGGTTTGCACGTGACCGATACCGCTGTTGTAGGCAGCCGCCACCAACGACCACGACCGGAGTTCGCCGTACAATTGGTGCAGGTAATGGCAAACGGCTACGGTTGCTTTGCGGAGGTCTTTGCGCTCGTCCACTTCATCGTTCACAACCAACCCTAATTCGCGGGCGGTTTGGGGCATCAACTGCCAATAGCCAACCGCACCTTTGGGCGACACACAATCGTTCACCAGTTCGCTTTCGGTGAGGGGCAGATACCGGAAATCGCGCGGGATGCGGTACTTAAACAGGATCGGGTCAATGATCGGAAAAAACGAAACTGACCGCTTTCTGAGGTCATAAATACACTCTTTTTGGGCGCCGTAGGTACGGAGTGCCTGCATCCAATGCCGCCATACGCCCGGCTCGCCGAGCGGCATAGCTTCTCCGCAGAAATACACCGCAGCTGCGCGCCGAACGGTGTCAACACTCATTAGTACCGGGGCGTTTAAGCCGTCAGAAACGGAGGGCGTGCGGGCAGTGTCTGCCGGGGCGGGAGCGGCTCGAGCCACCGAACCCGCAGCAGCCATGAGCAATGAAAATCCTACTTCTTTAATCAAGACGTTCGTGTTTATTGTAAGGCACAGAAAGGCGGGTCTTTCGGCCCGCCATCCTGCTTTAAGTCAACGACTACATGGCGAAGTTAATTGTCACTGACCACTTTACCTAACCATCCTTCTTGATTTTATCCAACGATCAAGGCTGCAACCCCCACACAATTCGTAGGGTATCGTAACTGTATTTTCCGCTAAAAAACTCATAAATGGGCTTTATTGCGTTGTTTTCTACGCCAATCTGCTGAATCGCCCGTTCGATGTCAGCGCGTTCTGCCGGGTCAACCAAGTTCTCTATGTTGATCTCATACCCTGACCTCCGCAGGTAAAGCAGGTGGCTAATAACGGTGCTTAGGTTGATATTTCGTTGGCTGGCAATCTCGTTCACGTCCATACCCTGATTGTATAAATCGAGCGTTTGCTGGTAGGTAGAACCCCGTATCGTTGGGCTATTTTGCTGGTTTTCATCACGGACATAGCCCGTGATAATCTCCAGAAACTGCCGCCCGAAAAGCTGCAATTTTCGCTCGCCAACCCCGCTCACGGCGCGGAGTTTATCGGGTGTGGTAGGCCGTTGGCGGGCCATATCTTCGAGGGTGGTGTCGGTGAAAATCACATACGGCGGCACGTTCTGCGCATCGGCAAGTTGTTTGCGAAGCACGCGCAACCGCTCAAACAAATCGTTTTTGACGGTCTCGGTTTTAGGTTTGCCTTTTTCTACCACTGGCTTCATTACGTCTTCGGGCCGCACGAGGTCAATTTTGCGACCGTCATACAGCACCGACTTTGCCAGCATTCCGCGCCGGAGGGCGTAGTGTTGGTCATAGGCAATTTCGATAACGCCAATGTTAATCAACTGGTGGAGGTAGTTGCGCCAATCGTCGAATTTAAGGTCTTTGCCCACACCGTAGGTTTTCATCTGATCGTAGCCGCCCTGCAATACGGCCTGGCTCCGCGACCCGCGCAAGATATCAATCAGCAAGTTCATCGGCACTTTTTCACTCGCCCGAATCATGGCCGACAGTGCTTTTTGAGCCAGTACCGTGCCATCGAACGTGACACGCGGATTGCGGCACACGTCGCAGTTGCCGCAGGGTTCGGGCAGTTCTTCGGAGAAATAACTGAGCAAAATCTGCCGTCGGCACGTATGTGCATCGGCGTATTGCTGCATTCGTTCGAGTTTGGCGAGTTGTACGCCCATGTTGGCTGGTTCATTTTGGGCCAGCATATCTTTGTAGGTCGCTACATCGGCAAAACTGTAAAACAGCACTGTATCGGAGTTCATCCCATCGCGCCCGGCCCGGCCAATTTCCTGATAAAAACTTTCGAGATTTTTGGGCATATTGTAATGAATCACCCAGCGCACGTTCGATTTATCAATGCCCATCCCAAAGGCAATCGTGGCGCACATAATTTTGATGTCGTCGCGCAGAAACATCTCCTGCACCCGGCTTCGCTCTTCGTTGGGCATACCGGCGTGGTAAAACCCGGCCTCAAATCCTTTTTCCTGCAACTTGGCCGCTAATGATTCGGTGCTTTTGCGGCTTAGGCAATAAATAATGCCCGACGTATCGGGTTTCATCTGCAAGAGCCTGATAATCTGCGGTAACCGATTGGTGCCGGGCAACACCTGCAAACTGAGGTTAGGCCGGTTGAACGACGAGATAAACACCGCCGGGTCGTTCATGCCGAGCCGCGTGGCAATGTCGTGGCGGGTGAGTTTGTCGGCGGTAGCGGTCAGGGCCACCGTTGGCACATCGGGAAACCGATTCTTGAGCAGGTGCAACTGCGTGTATTCGGGGCGGAAATCGTGACCCCACGACGAGATGCAGTGCGCTTCGTCAATGGCAAAGAGCGAGACGTTGATGCGTTCGAGGAAACCAAAAAATGATTCGGAAAGCAGTTTTTCGGGCGAAACGTACAGCAGTTTGAGTTTCCCGGCAATGCAGTCGTCTTCGATTTGGCGTTGCTCACGGCTGTTTTGGCTGCTGTTGAGGTAAGCCGCCGGAATACCGTTGAGCAGCAACGCGCCTACCTGGTCTTTCATGAGGGCAATCAACGGTGAAACCACCACCGTTGTACCGAGTTTCATGAGGGCCGGAATCTGAAAACAAACCGATTTGCCCCCGCCCGTTGGCATCAGCACCACCGTATCACGCCCCGACAGCACCGACCGGATGATGGCATCCTGCTCGTGCCGAAAGCTGTCGTAACCGTAGTATCGTTTGAGGTAATCGGCGGGGTTTGGGGATTGGAACGGAGCGGTTGTTGTGGGCATGAGCGCGGGCGCAAACGAATGATTGTCGGAATTTCTCAGGATTGGCGAACATGTTGGCAAAAACGCCGAATCGCTTTCCAATCAAATTTACGAAAAATGGGCCTGATAATTAAATCTAAGCAAGCTTTTCGGTCTATGAAGCCCATTAGTATTTCTCCCTTGTTCAGCCCGATTTTTCCCGCGTTCGGCAGAAACCGTTAGTGGCAAAAGGACTACCCGTTGTAGGTTTGACGCAGCTAAACGGCGAACCACCATGCAACGACTTCTTACGCTATTATTATTTTTTGCCCCGCTGACCATCGCGATTGCTCAGTCAATAAGCACCGTTCGTGTTGTGCTGACTGATGCCAGCCGAAAACCCCTGCCCGGTGCAACGGTGCGGCTGCGATCCCAAATCGACTCGACCCAAACCGCCAACGCCATCACCGATACGACGGGAGTAGCCCTGCTAACTATTGGAACCGACGCACTCTACGAACTGCGCGTAACGGCGGTCGGCATGAAAGCCCTCACGCGGGGCATCCGGCCTACCAAAACGCAGGCCACGTTTCAGTTTTCACTCCAGGCCGAGACCACCATGCTGGCGGCTCTAACCATCACGGCTCGCAAACCCCTGATGCGGCAGGAAGACGACATGACCATTGTGGACCCCGAACCCATTGCCAATAGCAGCACCAACGCCTACGAACTGCTTACCAAAACGCCCGGCCTGTTTCTCGATCAGGACGGCAATGTTTATCTGAGCAGCGCGATTCCGGCCACCATTTATATCAATGGCCGCCAACAACGGATGAGCGCGGCTGATGTAGCGACCCAACTTCGCAGCCTGCCGCCAAATAGTATTGACCGGATTGAGATTATGCGAACGCCCTCGGCCCGGTATGACGCATCGAGCGTGGGCGGGGCGGTGAACATCGTGCTGAAGAAAGGCATAAAGCTGGGCCGGACGGGGAGCGTATCGGCTAACATGAATCAGGGACGGGTTGGCAATCAGGGCGTTGGCTTTAGCCTGAACGATGGCGATGATACCCGAACGGCCTACCTGAACCTGAATTACAGCCGCCGAAACAACTACGACCTGCTGACAACCTTGCGTCAACTGCCCGGCAATCAGTCCATCAGCCAGGAAGCCTATACCAAAACGCCGGGCGACGCGCTCTTCGCGGGATACGGCCTGAACTACCAACTGACCAAAAACTGGGACCTGAATATCGACGGACGGGCCAACTACGGTTTCGCCAACAGTTTTGCCGATAACAACACCCAAATCCGGCAGGCGGAGAGCGGACAACTCCTGACGAGCAACCTGAACACGCTCCAGAGTCTGGGCCGCAACGGGTCGGTAACGCAGGGATTAGCCAGCCGCTACAAACTCGATTCGGCAGGGTCAGAAATCACCGCCGATCTGTCGTACAGTTACCTCGGCAACCGCATGAGTCAGGCGTACCAGACGCAGTATCAACTGCCAGTTAACCCAACGCTGGCTGGCGATGGCATTCTACATACCGGGCGGCATTTGCTGACGGCGAAGGTTGACTGGTTGAAGAAAATGCCCCGTAAACTCACCCTCGAAGCGGGCCTGAAAACCAGCAACCAGTGGTTTGGCAGCGAGGCCCGTTTCTTTACCGGCACCGAGGCCAAACGCCAGCCCGACCAGACCCGCACCAACACGTTTGACTATAGTGATGGCATTCACAGCGGCTACGGGCAGGCGGCCAAAACGTTCGGCAAGTTCACCCTGAAAGCGGGCCTGCGGATCGAAAACACAAACATGAACGGCCACCAGCGCGTACCGACCGACACCACGTTTCGCGTTCGGCGCACCGATTTTTTCCCTTACGTGTATCTGAGCCGCCCGGTGGTATCGATTGCCAACTTCCCGATTCAGGCATCGCTCATCTACCGCCGAACTATTACCCGACCGGGCTACGATCAGCTAAACCCGGCCATCCGCTACGTGGACCAATACCTCTACGACACGGGCAACCCGGCCCTGCAACCGCAGTTTACGCAGAACGTAGAGGTCAATCTGAACGTGGCGAACCTACCGATTCTGGCCGTTGGGCAGAATGTTACGCAGCAACTGTTCGCCCCTGTGCTGTACCAGAATCCGGCCAACCCCAGCGTGGCCTACCGCACCACCGACAACCTCGGCCAGAACCGCGAAACCTATTTCCGAATGTTGCTCGGTATTCCGCCCGGTGGCCGGTATTTCTTTGTGGTCGTGGGCCAGTATAACCACAACCAATATTTGGGGCAGTATGAAGGCCAGCCGCTGCGTTTCAGCCGGGGGTCGTGGACGCTGCTCACCTACCACCAGCTTGACATCGACAGCCGTTCTACATTGCAGGTCAACGGTTTGTGGTCCATCGGTGGGCAGCGGCAGTTTTATGAACTGGGCAATTTTGGCACCGTTGACCTGAGCATCAACCGTAAGTTTCTGGATAGCAAACTGATAATCACACTCTCGGCTACGGATATGTTCTACACCAATCGCAACACATTCGCGCTCAATTAGGGCAATATTGCGGCTACGGGCATGCGTCAGAGCGATTCGCGCCGGGTTGGGTTTAGCCTGCGGTATAACCTCGGTTTTAAAAAGCAACGCGAGGAAGGCCCGAATCCATTTAGTTTTGACGGGCTAAAAACAACACTATAAACACCGTTCCATCATGCGACAATTCCTGTTTATTCTCCTGTGGCTGCTGCTAACCCAGGCCATCGCGCAAACGCCCATTCAATTTCGGTTGGGGTATTTTGGCCCAACGATCACTACGCCGGGGGTAAGGGCCTCTGCCGATTATGCCCTGTTTGCCCACAACCGGCAGGTGATGAAACGGGGCAACACCCTCACCAAAACGCACCAATGGTTGGTGAGTGGCAGTGCCGGGTATTACAGCCGGGGCAGTTTGCAACAGGCGTTGTTTGTGATTCCGCAAACGGGCTATCAACACATTGGCAAACGCGGGTTTACCAAAACCGTGCTGGCAGGTATTGGCTAGCTACGGCTGATAACCCCAAAAACCGCCTACACTGACGGCAAAGGCAACACGCTTCGGGTCAGTGTGCCAGCCGAGTCGGTGGCGATGTACGCGGTCGAGACGGCGTTGGGCTGGACATACAGGCCGAAACAGAACAGACACTGGGGCTGGAGCCTACGACCTTCGGCATTTTGGTATAAAGACCGGGCCGGCGGCAGCAGCGGCAACCTGACCGTCTCAATTGATGTACACGTTCAACTTCATAAACCCTAATTAATAATGAGACGATTCTTCGCCATTTTCCTGTTGCTGTTCCTGACGGGCTGTTCGTTGGAACAATTAGCTTCGCTACAAGTGGATCACCAGTTTTCTGACGACTACATCAACCAGAATCGGGGCCGGGTGCAGTACATCGCGCCGGAGGTGTACGAACTCATGCACGTGGTCATTGCCCTCACGCCCACAGGTCGGCGCAACTGCCTGCTGCAACGAAACACACCTTACCACCGGGCCGTTATGGCGAAGTTCGACACCTACCGCAACCATCCGCTGGTGACTCAGGTCGAGAAACTCCTTGCTTCAGACCGCGGGAATTACATGACCTTAGCCGATGCAGCCGCGTATCGGTTCGACGGTGACCGAATTGTGTTTGGGGGCGTTTACCGCAAAATCCCGATTCACCCAGAGGCCAAGTTTGCTGATTATCGCCCGTTGGCGGAAGATTTTGCCCGCGTGTCGGGCTTCCGGGTATTTTTTCAGGCGCAGCAACCCCTCTACCAGACCGCCTTGAAAAAATACGAGCAAACGGTACCGATACGGGCCATGTGGGCGTGGTTAGAAACCCAGTTCCCCGACCGATATGACAGCTACCAGATAAATCTGTCGCTGCTGATGGGGTGCTTCCACTTCACCAATAGCGGGAGTGGCAACGGGTTTGCCGAAACCCGTATGTTTGTTCCGTTGCCTGTGGCCGAAACCACTCCCACCCTGATTGAGTCAATAGCCCGGAGTCGAATGGTTTTCACCGAGATCGACCATAATTATGTGAACCCGCTAACGATTCAGCGCCAAAAACAACTCAACAAGGCCATGAACAACTGGCGCGACTGGAATACAGCTCAGCAAGGGTACGAGAGTAAGTCCCTGACGGTCAATGAGTACATGACCTGGGCGGTGTTCACGCTTTATATTTACGATACCATTACGCCCAACGAATTCGCCCAATTCCAGGCCGATAAAAGCGAAGGACTCGATCAGTTCATGCCAAATCGTGGATTCAAGCGGTTTCCGGCGTTCAACGCCCAATTATTGACTCTGTATAAAACCCGCAAACCCGGACAGACGGTCGCCGATTTATATCCGGCTATGCTCGACTGGATGGCTAACCAATAACGCTGATGGACGCACTATTCCGCAAACCGTCCCGCTCCGATTGGGCAGTGATTGGGGTTTTCTGGGCGGCCGCGCTGCCGTTTATTTTCTCGAATTACAGCGAAGTGGTCCGGCAGGTCGGCTGGGGGCAGTTTCTGGCGGCAGTTCTCTGGAGCATGGTTGTTCCGCTGGCACTTGCGCTGGCGTTGGTCTTTAGCCTGATGCCCAACCTGCTGTTCAGAAAGCGGTACATTTTGTTCATCGTTGCGCTAACGGTTGTTGCGCTGAGCATGGCCGTAATTTACCGATTGGGCAACGGGTTGATAGGGGGTGTGATACCAACGATGAACGTGAATCGTGTGTTGGATTCGCTGATTGACATTGTCCAGAAGGCTGGCGTATTGTCAACGATGCTGGCGGGAAAGCAGTTTTTTGAAACGCAGCAACGGCTGGTGAGGGCCGAAAAAGGACGAACCGAAGCGGAGTTGCGGCATTTGAAAGCGCAGATCGACCCGCATTTTCTGTTCAACAACCTCAACGTGCTGGGGTCGCTCATCGAGCGAAATCCCGAACAGGCGAGCGCGTATCTGCAC
>JBBRUV010000098.1:0-14183 GCA_038247465.1 Cytophagales bacterium | reverse complement strand
CGATGCGTTTATCGTCGGCGGTTAGCACCCGAAACCGGAAACCCAATGTCTCGGTGGTTTCGCCGGGTTTGGGCAGGTAGCCAAAGAGTTCGAGGAGCAGCCCGCCGAGCGATTCAGCTTCGCCCTGCACGTCATCAAACGTGGTGGCCTCGGCGTTCAGTATCCGGCATAAGTCGGGCAGTGATGTTTTGCCCGCCACCCGAATCGTGCGGGCATCCACGCGCTGATAGGGTGCGCTATGTTCGTCTTCGTCGAACTCGTCATTGATGTCGCCAAAAATTTCCTCAATAATATCCTCCAGCGTAATCAGGCCGCTTGTGCCGCCATATTCATCGGCGACGATGGCGAGGTGCACCCGTCGTCGTTGGAAATCGAGCAGGAGGTCATCAATTTTTTTGGTTTCGGCCGTAAAAAACGCCGGGCGTACCAATAATTTCCAGTTAAAATCGTCGGCCTGATTGAGGTGTGGCAACAGGTCTTTACTGTATAGAATACCTTCGATCTGGTCAATGGTTTCGCCATAAACCGGCACCCGCGAATACCCTGATTCGTTAATATGAACAATCAACTCACTGAACGTCAAGTCTTCCGATACGCCCACGATGTCCATTCTGGCCCGCATCACCTGCCGGGCCGTGAGGTTACTAAAATTAACGATGCCTTTCAGAATGTCTTTTTGCTGCGTGGTGGCTTCATGGCCGGTGAGATCAACGGCCTGACTCAGGGCCTCTGCCGAGAGCGTGTAGCCCCGGCGCTCAATGCGTTTGTCAATGGTATTACTCAGGCTCACCAGCAATGCCGACAGGGGCCGAAACAGCACCGAGGCCACGCGAACCAGCGGAGCCGTTCGCCTGACTACCGCCAGGGCGTTTTGATTTGCCAGCACTTTGGGAATCATCTCGCCAAAGAGTACAATTGCCAGTGTTGTCAGCAGGGTTATCCCCGCCAGCACCCCGCTCGATGTGTGGGTTATCCCCGGCAATGCCCAGGTCAGATAGGTAGCAATAACCACCACTGCAATATTGAGGAGGTTATTAAAGATGACCAGCGAGGCCAGCAATCGTTTAGGGCGACTCAGGAGAGTGATGATGCGCTGGTCGGCGGGGCGGTCACTGTCATGGCATACGGCGCGGTCGGTGGGCGACAGCGAAAAAAATGCGGCCTCTGCCGCCGACACCAGACCAGCCAGCGTGAGCAGCAGCAGAATCAGGGCCGCGTAGGGGCCAAAGAAGGTGAGGGCGGTGCTCCAGTCGTTACCAACCAGCAGCACCTTGCCCGAGGAAGGGTCTCCGTCCATTTTTAAGTGGTTAGTGGCAAGTGGTTGGTGGTTAGTGCTTCGCCGGTATAACCAGTTCCGGCGAAGCACCGACCACTTGCCACTTAAAACGGCAGGTCGTCGTCGGCAGATGAATTTTCATACTGCGCCGGTACGGGTTCGGGTTGGCGGGCAACTGCCGGTTTGGGAACCGGGGCTGCTTTAGGGGCCGGGGCAGTCTGTTGCGGAGCCGGGGCCGATTGCTGACGGGGGGCCGCCGTCTGCTGCATATCGTTGCCGCCTTCCTGACCGTCGCGGCTATTTGGCCCGCCCAGAAACTGGAACGTGGTGGCCCGAACACCCAGCGAGAACCGCTCTTTACCGTCACGGTCGGTGAAGGTTTCGGTGCGAAGCCGACCTTCTACATAAATCTGCTGGCCTTTTTTGAGGTATTTCTCAATGGTTTTGGCCTGCTCGTTCCAGGCCTCAACCCGAAACCACTCCGTCTGCTCAACCTGCTCGCCGGTGCGGTTGGTGTATTTTTCGTTGGTTGCTACGCTAAAGCGGGCCACCACGCTGCCCCCGTCGAAATACTTGATTTCGGGGTCGTTGCCAACGTTACCGATCAGAATTACTTTGTTTATACTTGCCATTGCTTGTGTTGGTGATCTATGAAAATTTACTGTGGGGTTTAGGTAATAAAAGTACTGAAAAACTGCGATTTACGCAAGCAGTTTGCTAGCAAAGTTAGTGATAAGTACGGGTTTAGGAAGTTGCTCAACAGCATCGGCATCATACCACGCCAAACCCGGCGGGAGTGCCCCCAGGACAGTATCGGGCAGGTCAATCACAAAAAACAGGGCCCTTATTCGCTGGTGCGAAAGCAATTGCATGGCCGAGACCGGCACCCCATCCGGCGTTCCCTGCGCCACGAGCGCGGCCACATCAGGCGGCACAGGTAGGTCACGGGCAGTCAGGAAAAGAGCAGCCGTAACTAGCCCATCGGTCGGCGGTGATTCGGTTTCAATCAAATAAAATTCATATAAGCTTTGCCACACATTGCGGGCCGTCCGCTCCTGCATCGCCAGCCGTGTCTGCCCCTGCGGTGACGTTTGCCGGAACACCACGTATTGAAAGTACCGCTCACGAACGGGGGCTTTCTTAGCTTTCACGGGTAGTTTGGCCTGCCGTCCGGTGTTGTAGGCGTTGCATTGTTGCTGCACCGGGCAAAGCAGGCAATCGGGCGCAACGGGGGTGCATTGAATGGCCCCAAACTCCATAATGGCCTGATTGTAAGTAGCCGGGTTGGTCGCATGTTCTATGAGTTGGCGGGCCAGGGCAGCGAAGGTTTTTTTGGCTGCGGTGGTCGTAATATCTTCGGTAATGCCATACACCCGCGCCAGTACCCGATACACATTACCGTCAACCACCGCCACCCGTTCGCCAAAGGCAAACGACGCAATGGCAGCCGCTGTGTACACACCAATACCTTTGAGAGTCAATAGGTTGGTGTACGTTTCAGGAAACTGCCCATCGAGTTTGTCGGTAATGTATTGGGCTGTTTGGTGCAGGTTGCGGGCGCGGGCGTAGTAGCCGAGTCCCTGCCAGAGCCGCAGCAAATCACGTTCGTCGGCACGGGCAAGGTCTTCAACGGTTGGGTAGGCGGCCACAAATCGTTCGTAGTAGGGCGTTCCCTGCGCCACGCGGGTCTGTTGCAAAATCACTTCCGAGAGCCAGATATAATACGGGTTTCGGGTAGAACGCCAGGGCAGGTCGCGCCGGTGGCGGTCATACCAGGTTTCAAGGGCGGGGGCAAATTCTATCAATGTTGACGAGTCATAGTTGTGTAGTCTTGGCGTTGCAAAGTTGTGGGGTTTCATAGTCCCAACGTCACAGAGTTGGCATACGTGAGCCGGGCTGAAACGCTGCGACGTTGCAACCCTACAACACGACAACTTTGCAACGTTAAAAAAAGTAAGTCATTGAAAATGAAAAGATAAGGCAATCCGTTTTGAATTAAAACGGATTGCCTTATCTTTGTACTCCCATTTTTGAGACCCCGAAATTTAATAACTCAGTAACCGTTTAACGCATTTTTTTATCGTGACGAAAGCAGACGTAATCACAGAAATCGCCGGAAAGACAGGCATTGAAAAAGAGGAAGTTGCCAAAACCCTCGAATCCTTCTTTACGGTGGTTAAAGAATCACTGGCAGAAGGAGAGAGCATTTACGTGCGCGGCTTCGGCAGTTTCATCAACAAAAAACGGGCGAAGAAAGTCGCCCGTAACATCTCGAAAAACACTGCAATGGTGATCGAGGAGCATTTCATTCCCAGTTTCAAACCCGCCAAAACATTCGTTGAGCAGGTGAAGTCCAGCGAAAAAGCCAGCGAAGCAGCAGAATAACCGTGAAAAAGCCCATTCTGCTTGTATTGATTCTGGCCGCAGGCGTAACAGTAGGGCTCTACAGTCTGCCTAAAGTGGTGGTGCAGACGAAGGAAAAGCAACTGGGTGCGGGGGTATCGGCTACCAAACCAGCAGCAGCAACGACCAATGCGGCTGTTTCTGCACAGCACGACGCGCCTTTGTCGGCTGATAAGCAACAGCAACTAACGGTACTGAAGCAGCAGTTCACAACGGCAAACGCGGCTGGAAAAGCAACGGCAACCACGCAGTTGATTGACCTGTTCAGGAGCGTAAATCGCTACGACAGTGCTGCTTACTATGCGGGGCTGCTCGCAAAAACCGACCCGACGGAATTAAATCTCCTGCGGGCCGGTGATTTACACTTTGAGGCTTTCAACTTCGCCGTTGATGACCAAAAAGCCGCCGACCTGGGTCAAAAAACTCGTGACCTGTATAATCAAGTTCTGGCTAAAAGTCCTGATTTGCTGGCAGTTAAGGCTAATTTGGCCATGACTTACGTAAGCACCTCTACTCCGATGCAGGGAATTATGCTGTTGAGGGAGGTGTTGCAGGAAGACCCAACTAATGAGCTTGCCCTGTTTAATTTGGGGATGCTTTCGATGCGGTCGGGACAATACAGCAAGGCGATTGAGCGGTTTCGGCAGATTCTGGTGAATAACCCTGACAACCGAAAGGCGCAGTTTTACTTGGGCGTGAGTTTGGTAGAAACCAACCAGAAAGCCGATGCCAGAAAGGTGCTGGCGCAGGTGAAAGCCAATGAGAAAGACCCTCAGATTCTGGCCGCCGTGCAGGAACTGGAAGAGAAACTAAAATAATTTTTAACACATTAAACGTACAACACTATGCCTTGCGGTAAAAAGCGGAAACGCCACAAAATTGCGACTCACAAACGGAAGAAACGGCTCAGAAAGAACCGGCATAAGAAAAAGTAGGTTGTTGAGTTTCAGCGTTTTATAGTTTCAGAGTATATCTGCTGTATCGCGTTCGGTTTGTAGCCTAACACTCGCGCACTCTGAAACTTACCAACTTATTTTGAAGCCGCGTCGATTGTGCGTGGCTTCTTTTTTTATATAATACGCCATTCTTTTAACCGTACTTCATCTTGTGAGTAATGAATTAGTCATCAGTTCGACTCAAAAAGGTGATCGTATCGCACTCCTGCAAGACAAACGTCTGCTGGAGTATCACACCGAAGAGTCTGAAAGCAGTTTCACCGTTGGTGATTTGTACCTCGGTACAATCAAAAAACTGTCGGCTGGCCTTAATGCTGCTTTCGTGGACGTGGGCCACGAAAAAGACGGCTTTTTGCACTACCAGGATTTAGGTTCGCACGTTAACTCGCTGACCAAAATCACGAAGGAGGCAATCGCCAAACGAATTAGTTCGGGGCTTCTGAGCGGCTTCTCAATAGAGCCGGAGATCGAGAAGATCGGCAAAATTGATAAAGTCCTTACCAAAGGTGTACCCGTGCTGGTGCAGGTTATCAAAGAACCCATCTCAACGAAAGGGCCGCGCTTGTCGTGCGATATTTCGATAGCAGGGCGTTATCTGGTGCTGGTTCCGTTCTCGAACGGGGTGAACCTGTCCAAAAAAATTACCGACCGCGCCGAGCGAAACCGGCTAACTCGGCTCATGTCGTCGCTGAAACCGCAGAATTTTGGGGTTATCGTCAGAACAGTAGCGCAGGGCCGCGAGGTGTCAGAATTAGACGACGACCTGCAAAACTCGCTCGAACGCTGGGAAACCGCCATCAACGCCCTCCGTGAGGCCAAACCCCGCGACCGGATTCTGGGTGAGATGAACCGTGCGTCGTCAATTTTGCGCGATATGCTCAACGAATCATTCGATAGTATTACGGTTGATAGCCGCGAATCGTTTGAGGAAATCAAGGCGTTGGTGCATCGGATTGCGCCCGAAAAAGAAAACATCGTTAAGCTCCACAACGGTAAAAACAAGGTTTTTGAAGCACTGGGGCTCGAAAAACAAATCAAGTCGTTGTTTGGCCGGTCGGTGAGTTTACCGGGGGGCGGGTATCTCATTATCGAGCATACCGAAGCCCTGCACGTGATTGACGTAAACAGCGGCAACAAATCTAATTCCGAGCAGGATCAGGAAGCAACGGCCATCAGCGTGAATCGTGAAGCCGCCAAAGAAATTGCCCGCCAATTGCGCCTGCGCGACATGGGCGGCATTATTGTGGTTGACTTCATTGACATGAAGAAGGCCGAAAACAAAAAACTCATCTTCGATATTATGCGGGATGAGATGGAAACCGACCGCTCGAGATACACGATTCTGCCTTTGACCAAGTTTGGCCTGATGCAGATTACGCGGCAGCGCGTTCGACCAGAAATGAACATTGTTACGCGGGAAGTGTGCACTACCTGTGGCGGAACAGGTACAATTCAGGCCAGTGTATTGATTACGGACGTGATTGAGAGTAATTTAGAGTATTTGCTAACGAAGCAAAACGAACGGAACATGAGTCTGATGCTGCACCCGTTTTTACACGCTTATTTTAGCAACGGCTGGTATTCTCGGCAACTGCAGTGGTTTGTAAAATACAAAACGTGGGTCAAACTCGTGAAAGACAGTTCGCTGGCAATCACCGAGTTTAAGTTCTACAACCAGCACGGCGACGAGATTGAAGTGTCAACAACAGCGGCAGCGGTTGTATAATCTTGATTGGAGCGCGGGCAGTTGGCCCCGCTCCAATCTTTTTTGTAGTTTTATTTACGGATTCGGGTATGAATCCCTGTACTAAGGAATCCCCCGCTCCGGCGGCCCGGCTTCTTCAGAGCGGGGAGGATGTTAAAACGAATGATCCTGACGACGACAAATTTGCCAATTGTGCTTTTGCCGCCAATGCCGATTTTATCGTGACTGAAGACAGCCATTTTGACGTGTTGGCGACAATTGACTTTCCGAAACTATCCGTTGTTAATTTAGAAACGCTCAGGGAAATTCTGAATATAGCTTAATCAGAATGTATTCCACACGCCTACCCCGAAATGACCGTTCCCAACAACTTGGCGATTTCCATATCCACCCGTTTGTAGTGCATAAACTCGGTCAGCACGGCATCGGCATCGCCTTCGTTGCTGTTCATCTGGCGTTTGAGATCGGCCATTTTCTGCTCGGCAACCATCTTTTTTATCCGTAAAACATTCCCGAAAGCGGCATCCGACAGGATTTTGGCGTTGTCGTCAGTTTCGGCAGGCACATAAATTTCGTGTCTGGCCCAGCCCTCGCTAATCTCATGGCGGGTGGTGGTGAGGTCAATGGTTTCTCGCTGAAACGCCGGTTGGTCAAGAGCCGCGTTGCCACCGTTGCCTGCCGAATGATACAGGAAATCAGTAGCAGCCAGAATTTTGCCCTGAGTGTAGGCCTCGCGATACAGGGCCAGCATGAGGTTATACGGCGGGGTCTGAAAATCAACCTCGTGCAGTTCCGACAGCATATACTGGCAAAGCGTAAAACCCGGCTCCAATTCGCGCTCGCCGTAGTTCAACAGCAGCCGCAAACACTCCTGTTCCTGGTAGGCAAGGGGTGTTTTCGGCGTAACGACCCGGTTTTTGGCCGGAGCCAGCCCGTCTATGTCCGGCGGAGATTCGATGCCGGCTTCGGCAAGCAGGGCGTTGAGCGCATCGAAATCGGGTTCGGTATCGGGCATACCGGGGCCGGGCGATTGGTTTTGCTGCTGTCGGGCGGCCCGTTCGCGGTCGCGCTGATGGTCTTGTTCAGCCTTTTCGTGCTGTTTACGAAGTTGGCGGTTGCTCTCGCTGATAACCGACTGTTCATCTAAGTTAAACAACTGCGATACCCGCGTCAGAAACGTTTGCCGTTTGAGCGCGTCGGGCATTTTGTTCACGCTCTGGATAATGTCAGAAACGGCCTCGGCCCGCCGAACGGGGTCTTGCCCGGCATCGGCCAATAACTGTTTCTGTTTAAACTCGATAAAATCCTGAGCGTTGGTCTGAATATAGGTTTTGAAGGCTTCGGCCCCCACGCGCTGCACGTAGCTGTCGGGGTCTTCGCCGTCGGGCAGCAGCAGCAGTTTCAGGTTCATGCCTTCTTCCAGCACCAGATCAAGCCCGCGCAGAGCCGCTTTGATACCCGCAGAATCACCGTCGTAGAGAATCGTGATGTTTTGCGTGAACCGGGCGATAAGCCGAATCTGACCCGGTGTGAGTGACGTTCCCGACGAAGCCACAACGTTCTGAATACCAGCCTGATGCAGCGAAATTACGTCGGTATAACCTTCGGTGAGAAAACAGACATCGGTTTGACGGATCGCTTGCTTGGCCTGAAAAATTCCGTACAGTACATCGCTTTTGTGGTACACCTCCGTTTCGGACGAGTTCAGGTACTTGGGCTGATCCTTGTCTTTAATCAGGATTCTGGCTCCGAACGCAATGACGCGGCCCGCCACGTTATGGATCGGGAACATGACCCGCGCCCGGAACCGGTCGAACACCTTGCCATCATCGCGCCGGAGAATCAGGCCCGCTTTTTCGAGAATATCTAAGCTGTAGCCGCGTTTTTGGCCTTCCTGCCGCAGCGCGTCCCACGTGTTCAGGCTGTATCCGAGTTCAAACGTGTCAATAGCCGGGTTCAGAAAACCCCGCTCCCTGAAATAACTCAGCCCGATGCTGCGGCCTTCTTCGGTGTTCTGCATGGTCTCCTGAAAAAACGTTTTGGCAAAATTCAGGGCGATAAACAGGCTTTCGCGTTCGTTCTGCCGCAGGAGTTCTTCGGGCGATTGCTCGCGTTCTTCGATTTCGATGCCGTACTTTTTGGCGAGATACCGCAGGGCTTCGGGGTAGCCGATGTTCTCGATGTCCATCACAAACCGCACTGAATCACCGGCCTTGCCGCAGCCGAAGCATTTATAAATGCCCCGCGCCGGGTTGACGTTGAACGACGGTGATTTTTCGTTGTGAAACGGGCAGCAAGCAATGTAGTTACTGCCCCGTTTTTTGAGCGAGACAAACTCGCCGACGACTTCGAGAATGTCGGCGGCCTGCCTGATTCGGTCAATGGTTTCTTCGGGAATACGCATACGGAACGGTAACGGGCTGATTGGTTCACCAAAGGTAATTAAAGCGGGTGTTTAGGGATTTCAAAAACTTTTTTGTCCGGGCTGTTACCCGCGCTTCCGCTTTTTACGACTAATTCCGTGAAGGCGCAAAACATACGTCTACCCACACACCCTGATTCAGAATACCGCCACACCATTCCTGTTCACAGTGGCCGACGCACCCAGCGTCGGCCACTTTTTTTATAATGCACCCCCAGGCAAAAATGGGCCGCCAAGTAATCGCTAAATTTTGGCCTTGTTTTTGCTAAAGGCAAGATAGACAGCACAGTTTCGACCCGTGCTATTTATTCGCTAACTATTTTTGATTACTATGGAACAACGCCTACCCACTGCCCCACCCGCCGACACGCGCACCCCGCGCCGATATTCTGGTGGTTTGCCCCTTGTCTGGCTCGCTCTGGCCCTGATGGGTTGGTTGCAGGGTTGCCGCAAACAACCGGGCGATGAAGCGGTTAATCCGCAGCCCACGCCCACAGTGACCCCGGTTCCACTGGGCAAATCGGCCAGTACGCTTAGTTCAGACGTGGCTACCAAGTGGGCCGCGCTGCACCTAAAATTAGCCCAAACCTCGCCCGGAGCCACGCCCCCGGTGGTGTCTCGTGCAGTTGGCTACGCCGGTCTCGCGCTATACGAAGCGGTGGTGCCGGGCATGACCGACTACCAGAGTCTGGTGGGGCAAATCCAGAGCCTAACCGCGCTGCCCCTCGTCGAAAACGCCAAAGAGTATAACTGGGGAGCCAGTGCCAATGCAGCACAGGCACAGATTTTGCGGAGTCTGTATGCCAATACATCGGCTGCCAATAAAAAAACAGTTGACTCATTAGAAACGGCATTGACGGCTGATTTTTTGAAAGAATCGGCCAAAGGCATCACCGACCGTTCAACCCTGTTTGGGAAGGCTATTGCCGATGCTATTTTTACGTACTCAAAAACCGATGGCGGACATGAAGGATACACCCGCAATTTTCCGGCTAACTATGTGGTAGCAACCGGTGTGGGGTTCTGGATACCAACCAGCGCACAAAAAATACCGATGCAGCCAACATGGGGGCAAAACCGGGTGTTTGTGAAATCGAATGCCCGTTTATCGGTGGTTCCTCCAACGCCGTATTCGACCAACGTCCGGTCTGATTTTTTCAAAAACGCGAACGAAGTGTATCAGATCGGCAAAACGCTGACCGACGAGCAGAAAACCATCGCGCTGTTTTGGGCCGACAATCCGGGCGAAACCTTTACCCCGGCAGCACACGCTACGTCTATTCTGACGCAGATTATCCGGGATAATGGCATGAAACTCAACGTGGCCGCCGAAGCCTACGCCAAAGTTGGTCTCACCACCACCGATGCGTTTATCTGTTGCTGGCGCATCAAATACCAGTACAATCTATTGCGCCCTGTGTCGTACATCAACTTGGCCGTTGACCCAAAATGGACTTCGTTTCTGGCAAGTCCGCCCTTTCCTGAATATACATCGGGGCATAGCAGCGGCTCAGGAGCGGCAGCGGCAGCGTTAGCCAGTTTGTTTGGTGAAGCCTGGAATTTTACCGACCGTTCGCACGATAACCGGGGCTTAAAAGCACGGTCGTTCAAATCATTCACCGAATACGCCAACGAAGCGGCTATGTCGCGGCTATACGGTGGCATTCACTACCGCGAAAGCAATGAGCAGGGGACAATCAACGGTCGGGCGGTGGCGCAGAATGTGCTGTCAATGAAGTGGAAGAAATGATCAATCCCGTTACCGAATCAGCGTTACCGTGCCGACCTGCCGCGCCGAACGGTCTCCTTTCAGGGTCAGTATCGCTTCGTAGGTGTAGGCACCGGGCGGCATCGGTGCGCCGTTGAAGGTGCCGTCCCAGCCCTGACCCGGCTGCTGACTGTTGGCCGCAAAGTCTTTGCCTTCAAAGATCACTTCGCCCCACCGACCCCTGATTCTGAGCAGGTTAATCTGTAAAATACCTTCGCCGAAGAGCGTCCAGGAATCTCCGATACCGTCTTTGTTGGGCGTGAAGGCTTCGGGCGCATAGATTTCGCAGTTTGTGACGTTGATAATCCCCCGCCGACCGATGGAGTCGCGGCAAACGGCCTGCCCGTTGCTGTTGTACGAAGCCACGAGCGATACGTCGAACTGCCCCGACTCTACCGGCACCTCAACGGTTTGGCCCGAAAACGCCCGTCCGTCGCTCAGGTTCCATTGCCAAACGTTGGCGTTTCCGGCCTGACTCACAAGCCGTACCACGCCCGGCGCACACAGATCAGCGGCCCCCTCGATACTGAAATCGGCAGTGACTTTATTCCGCACCTCAACGGGCCTGGTAGTCTGGGTTCTACACGCCGACGATGACCCGAAAAGAGTGAGCGTAACGGTGCGGTTGCCGCCCTGCGCGTAAACGTGGGTGGGCGAGACGTTTACCGAATCCAAGGCCGAACCATCACCGAAATTCCATTGAAACCGATTGGCCGGGTTGCTCAGATTCACGATCTGCACTGATTGCCCGGCGCAGGTAATCGGAGCCGCATCGCTGACACCACCCGTCGGCGTAACGGTTGTTCGGCTGGTTTTCCGGGTCGAATCATAACCGCAGGCGGTGAGCGCGGTGAGCGAGATTGTGTAGGTTGTGTTGGGGTTGGCAAAGGCTTTTTGCGGATTGGTTGCCACTGATCCCGTGCCGTCGGAGAATCGCCAGATTACGCGGTCGGGTTTGGGCGTGCTGGCATCCGTAAACGTCACCGCTTCGCCGGGGCAGGGGTCGGGTTTGCCAATCGTGAACAGGGCGCGAACCAGCGTTGGGGCAATTCTGACCGAAACAGTATCGGCATCGCGGCCACAGTCTCCACTGACATTCAGGATAATACGGTACGTTCGGGTGCTGTCTCGTGCCGAGAATAAATGAGACAACGTATCAGCGGTGGTGGTTTGGGCTGTGCTGCCATCGCCCCACATCCAGACCGACGGCGTGGTTTGCCCGGTCGAGCGATTCGAGAATTTGACGCGGGCGGGCGAACACCGGAACGTGGTGGAGTCTATCCCGATTTCGGCTTTGGCGAGAGGCCGCGCCGTAATGCTACTGGAAAACGATTGCACTCCGCAGGCGTTGCGGGCCGTGACCGACACGGGAAACGTGATGGGTTGGCGGGTTTGGTTGCGGTAGGTCTGGCTGGCGGGAGCAAATACGCTGCTGGTCTGGCCGTTGCCATAGTTCCAGGCATATTGCACGTCGGCGTTGGCCGCGCCCGTCACGGCAAAACTCACCGAGATCGGCGCACAGGCACTGCTTTGGCTCGGTACAAAACTAATCGGTGCGGGGGCCGCAATCAGGCGCAAAACCCGGCTCGTCGTGTCAGAACAAGTCCCGGCCCCAACCGTCAACAAAACGCGGTTCGGGCCGGGCGGCAAGGTCAACGTCGGCGTTTCGGCAGTCGAGATATTGGCTCCGTTCAGGTTCCATTGGTAATTACTGGCCCCGGTAGAGGTGTTTTGGAGCGTAATGGCCGACGCGCTGCACGTGCCGGACAGGGTAAAGGCGGCCTTCGGACGACCGATGCTGACGGTGGCATTTGCCAAAGCCGGGCAACCCGCCGTACCGAAATTGAGCGAATACGTCAGGGCAATACTCGTGGCCGTGATGCCCGACAACAACAGCGTATCGGTACGGATGGCGTTGGGAAAAGCCGCGCTGCGCCAGACACCACCCGCCGGCGTTCCCTGTAATTTCAGCGCGGTCAGGCTTTGGCAGACCGACGCATTTTGCGCCGTTACCGAGCCGCCATCTACCGAAATACTGATAACATCCGTCGTCAGACAGTCGCCCGCTCCCCGTGAATACGCGAGTTGGTACTGGCCCGTTGTGCGGGGATTAAAGAACGTGTTGCCGCCCGACGTTTCTAAAAACGGTTGTCCCGTTCCGCTCCACGTTCCCGTTGCCGGGCTAACCTGAATGGGAAACCGGGCCGAGCCAACGCAGACCGCCGTTGCCGGACCGGGAGCCGTAAGTTGCAGCGGTACAGGGGCTTGCACCGTAAAACTCATGCTGGCCGGAATCGTACCGCACTCGTTGGTGATCTCGCCCCGAACCAGGTAAGGCGTGGGTGAGAGCGATAAACTGACGGGCGTTCTGGGTGTGATGGGCTGGCCGTTGAGGGTAAATGTGGCCGTTGGCGTGGTAGTTTGCAGGGTGTAGGTGATGGGCTGGCAGGCGTTGGCCTGGGGCGTTATGGTCACTTGCGGCCTTGCCACCACGTTTATGGCAATGGCATCGGTTTTCAGACACGCGCCCGAACCCCGGCTATACGTCAGGCTGTATTGGCCGGTGGTGGTGCCGGGGTTAAAGAAAAACGCACCGCCCGTTATCTGCACCAAATTCGTGCCCGGCCCGCTCCAGGTGCCACCCGTTGCACTCACGGGCAGCGAGAGCCGGGGGGTTCCGGTGCAGATGGCCGTTTGCCGGAACGGGGTCGTAATCTGCACATCTGCCGGAGCCTGCACGTTAAAATTCATTGCGGTGGTTTGGGTGCCGCACTGGTTACGGAGTTCGCCCCTGACGGTGTAGGGCGTGGCCGAAACTGGTGCGTCTATCTGTTGCCCCGGCACAATCGGCTGACCGTTAAAGGTATAGGTCGCACTGGTGTTAATCGGGCTGGTGAGTTGATACTTGATTGGTTCGCAGGCATCGGGCTGTTGCACGATGGTCAGCGTTGGCAGGTCAACCACCCGGTGAACGCAGACAATTGGGGCAGAGGTGCCGCAGTCATTGACAGCCGTGAGGGTGATGGTATAATTTCCCGACTGCCGAAACAGCACCCGTACTACGCCCGACTGTGCCGTGCTGCCGCCAATGAGCGAATAACTCGACGGGCTGATGCTCCACTGATACCGTGATTCGTCAATCGAAACCGTGCCGTCGAGGGTAAGCGTACCGCCGTTGCTCAGGCAGACCACCGTATCGCCGGGTGCGGCAACGGTGTAGCCGGTGGTATTGTATTTGGCAACGGGCCTGCCCCGGACGGGAACGTTGATGGTTTTAACCGACGAGCCGCATCCGTTACTGGCCGACAAACTAATGGGTATAGTGGTTCCAGAAACCGACGTTGGGAATGTTTTGATCGGATTGGCAGCTGTTGAGGTTGTGCCATCCGGGAATGACCAGAGGTATTTGGCATCCGCGTTGCTGATGCACGTGTTGTTTGTGAGTCGAACTGCGTTTCCGGCGCAAATATCAGGGGCAGCCGGTTCAGCGGCAGGTCTGATTTTGAAGAAAATCGAGAAACTCCGATTGTCTCCGTTGCAGTTGGTCACGACCTTGATAAGCCGTTCACCGTCGTCAGTGCCATTCCCACAATTTTTCAGGAAATCGGTCAGCCGATAGGTGTGTTTTACGATTCCGGGTTGCGAAACGCGCT
>JBBRUV010000097.1:0-14185 GCA_038247465.1 Cytophagales bacterium | reverse complement strand
TGTCGGTAAAGTGGCCATCGTAACCGGCTCAGAATCAGGTATTGGCCGCGAAACTGCCCGCGCCCTTTGCCAGCAGGGAGCCTGCGTAGTGCTGAACGGCCTCTGTGCCGACCGCTTAGAACAAACCCGGCGCGAGTTTCTGGAACAGGGCTATATGGTCGTAGCGTGTTTAGCCGATATAACCGATTACGACCACTGCGAACGGCTCATCCAAACCGCGATTCAGGCGTATGGGCAGGTGGATATCCTGATTACCAACGCCAGTATTTCGATGCGGGCCTATTTTGCCGATATGAAGCCCGATGTGTTCCGGCGGGTGTTAGACAGCAACGTCTATGGCTCCGTTTTTCCGCTCAAAGCCGCTCTGCCGCACTTGCTCAACACGCGGGGCAGCGTCACGTTTATCTCGTCAATTTCGGCCCTGAACGGAATGCCAAGCGGATCAGCATATTGCGCCGGAAAAGCAGCCATGAGCAACTTAGCCCATACCCTCCGGCTCGAACTCCACGACACGGGCGTTCAGTTTGGCGTGGTGCACATCGGTTTCACCCAAAACGACCCTGACAAACGGGTGCTTGACGCGCTTGGGCAACCCGTACCGATTGCTCACCGCCATCCGCGCTGGCAAAAATCACAGGCCGAAGTTGCCCAAATCATCGTGCGGCACATTCGTCGGCGAAAACAGCGCACTGTCATTTCGGCGTTGGGCAGGCTTATTGCGCTGGTACACACCCACTTGCCCCGCGTTGGTGATTGGGTGGTGCTGACTACCATCCGGCGCGTCCGCAGTGCCTACGAATAATTGATTTTCAACATCGGCGAGTTGACCAATGACCGAGAGCGTTTTCAGGCCGTAATGTTTCGTGAAAAACTCGTCGCACCCAGCGATCCTGACAGCCGCCGGCTGATAATGGCGGGCTGAACCAGCACGGCCAGCAGAACCGGCGGCAGGGCGTAAGGCAGGTAACTGAGCGTAATCCAGCGGTTGGGCCGGGCGGTTTTGGCAATGGCGCGGGCAATCACAAACCCCAATCCCGTTGCTATTACCGCCACCGTTGTTGACAGCCCCGGACTCAGGCCCAGCCCCGACAGCAGCCCGCTATCGGCAGCCAGTACGCGGGCCAGTGCATCAGTGGCCCAGGCCGTTGGCAGCACCTGCGGAAATTGCCAATACTGCCCCAACGCCAGCAACAGCAGCAGCGCAAACTGCAGAACGAACAGGAGTACTAAGGTGATTGACAGAACGTTGCGTGTCATGATGGGGTTAAAATGGGTTATCGTCCTTCAGCCCCGCCACCACCAGTGTCTCCCCCGCCAAAACGAAAATCGGGTGGCTGGGCCTGAACACTGGCTATTTGATTGACGGTCAGCGTTTCGGCCAGCGGCATCCAGTCGGAAAGGGCATCGTCGGGCGTATCAGTGAAAGTATGTTTGGGGGTTCGCAGCCACCGGATCAGCAAGCCAGCGGCCAGCACCAGCACTGCGCCTGTGATGGCCCAATGCACTGATTGCGGCAACACGCCCACATAAAACCGCGCTGTTTGCACGGCCCCGGCCATGCCAAAGCAAGCCAGAATGAGCAATGTGCGGTCTTGGTTTCGCAAGCCCAAAAAACCATACAGTAACGGGATTCCGAAGGTGGTAAACCAAAACAAACGCCGTATCAGTGGGGTGCTGTCCCCAATTTTCGGCAGACCGAACAACCCGGCTGTTTCTCCGCCCTGCGCCACAAAGTAGTTTCCGCAGACGAGGAGCGCAATCAGCGTAAACCAGTCAATGTGGATCAGCACATCGGCGTAATAAATCTGCAACGTATCCCGGCTTAACCCGGAGACTGACGAGCGGGGCGTAGATGATGGTTTTGGTT
Organism: Cytophagales bacterium; assembly: GCA_038247465.1. Classification (GTDB taxonomy): domain Bacteria; phylum Bacteroidota; class Bacteroidia; order Cytophagales; family Spirosomataceae; genus JBBRNH01. The sequence goes on along the minus strand of JBBRUV010000097.1, from coordinate 12,318 downwards.
CAGCCTGGAGTGCTTTGCCAAGCCAGTACAACCCTGCCGAAAGGCCCATACCCACAAACGGCCAACTGGTTTGGCCCGCCGGATTGCTCAGTAACCGCTCAAAAACTAAGCCGTAGATCACGCCCAGTAACCCGATCATCAACAGCGGGTCGCCGTAGCGGATAACGGCTGTTCCCAGCACTGCCCCGGCCAAAACGCAGCGTTGCCAGAAGGTGCTATCGGGCCAAAATTCGCTGAACAAACCGTACAGAACAAAGATGATACCTATGATTACCAGTGCATTATCAATGCCATTGCGATAGTAGCGATGCCGGTGGATGAGCCATTCTGCCGCGCCGATTGCACCAATGCCGTAAATCAGCAGAAACCAGCCGATGCTGCTGCCCGGCTCAAAAAGTTCGCCGAAGAGGATAAATCCACCCCCGCCCACAATCAGGGTAAAGACAAACAGCCCGACTTCGGTGATAAAATTTGTTTCGCGAAAATCAGACGGATAAGCCGACCGAATCGCTTCCCGTTGTGCGTCGGTCAGCAACGCGGTTTGGTGCCAGCGGTCGGTTTGGGCCAGCACGGCCCGGTTGCGGTGCGTGTTGGCGTTATAGGCGTTCATTGGGCGATGGTGTTGGGTTAAGGGAAGCCGATTCGTCGGTAAAACCTTGTGTTGCAGGTGGTTGCGTTGCCGGCTTCCGTTTCCCGATGAAGCGTCGTCCGGCAGTCAGTAAATAGTGAATCAACACCAACCCGACAGCAATAAAATAGAGCGCGATAACAAGTGTATTGGCTGCGGGCAGGTAGGTGAAAAACAAAAACGTTAGCCCTATGAAACCATATACGGCCCCCATGAGCAGAAAAATCCAGTTGGCGGGGTCGGGTTCGGTGGTGGTTTGCGTTGGTTGGCGGGCGTAGCGGTCGGCAGCAAAACAGGCCAGCAGCAGGCCCAGCGTCACTGGCACACGCCACGACTCGAAGTTGAACAACCCGGCCAGTAACGCCACAAACAGCAGATTGCCCGCCAGCAGCATATACGTGACGGTGAAATGCGGTTTGAGCCGTTGGCGGGCCAGCACCTGCGCCACCACAATCAGGAGCAACGCCACCGCCAGGCCCGAGGCCGTAACCCGCGCATCCACAAAATTGCCTTTTACGTAGAATTCCAGCGGACGAATCGTAACGCCGACCCACGAAATCAGGGCTGTGATGCCTAAACCCAGCACACCCGCCTGATCGAACCGATAGGCCAGGGCCAGAAATAGCAAGGCGGGCAACAGTGTAACCAAGCCATAGCGTGTGCCGAAAATGTGGTATTCGTATTGCGCGTAGCCCTCCACAGTCAGAAACAGCAGGCAACCCAGCAGCAACACGGGCCCGGCCAATGTTGAGCGCGGAGCCACATACCGGGCCGAGATCGGCGGGCGGTTTTGCCACACCATCACAAAGCAGCCCACGCACAGCAACGATAGCCCGGCCAGAATCAGATTCGGGCTAATCTGGTCATATCGTTCATAGAGCAGCCAGCCTAAGCCCGCGCTCAATAACCCAATGCCAACGTACAAAACGCCCCGCAGTTCGTGATGCACCGAGAAGGGTTTAATCCGTTCGTAATCAGCGATTCGGCGGGCCTGTTCGGGCGGCAAAATGCGACTTTCGACGAGTTCGGCCAGCAGGGTTTTTGGGGACATAAATGACTGAAAAAGTGTTTAAGTAGTGCGGGTGGGAACCCGCATTTTATTAAGTTTTGGCGGGTTTCCACCCGCGTTACTTTTTGGGTGGGAACCCGCATTTTATTAAGTTTTGGCGGGTTTCCACCCGCGTTACTTTTTGGGTGGGAACCCGCATTTTATTAAGTTTTGGCGGGTTTCCACCCGCGTTACTTTCTGGGTGGGAACCCGCATTTCAGTGTTTGTTAATGGGTTTCTACTTTGCTATTTATTGATTTGCCGACGGGTTTCCACCCGCCCTACTTATGATCGCCCGTCAAAAAATACAATTGGCACCCCGGTATTATCTGGATAACTTTCGGTACGTGCTGTCGCTTGTTGAACGGCTGTATGGTACATTACTGAACGAAGCCGAGCGCGGATTTATCAGTCGGTTTAGCGCCTTGACCGACGACGCGCAGTGCTTATACGTTCGGTTTAGTAACCGAACCGGACGGTTTTTTCGTATGGGCAAGCTAACCTACCCCGAAATAACCGATTTGCCAGCCGCCCTCAACGTCTTGTTATTAAACGGATTTGCCGAACGGTTCGATTCCCGGCACGAAGCCCTTATCGGCGAGGCCCTCGCTATTTTTACCAAACCAGAATTACTTGACCGTCTGCCGCTCGGAGCCGAGGAAATACGCAGTCTGAATAAGCTCAAAAAAGAAAACCTGGTACACTATGTTCTGCAGGAACTGAATTTTGGCGCAGTGGTAACGGCCCTGACTGCTCAGGAAACAGTGGTGCTTGCCAGCTTCGAGACGGAGGTCATGATGCTCAAATACCTGTTTTTTGGCAATCGCGGCAGTGATATGACCGAGTTTGTGATGCGCGATATGGGCATGGCGAACTTTGAGCGGTATGACGAAGGAGCGTTTTCGGCCCGGTTTAAAACCCGCAAAGAGGTAGAAGATAAACTGTTGATTTCGCTCACGAACGAAACATTTTATACCCTAAAAACCGCCGAAACGCCCGCCGAAGATGTGTATAACTGGTTTCTGACCTGGAATGAAACGGTAACTAATCCGGCTCGCCCGGCATTGGCCGATATTGCCCTGCCGGGCTACAACAAACTCGTTTGCCGGGTGGGGGGGTACCTCGAACGGCAAAAACTGCCCGATCAGGCCCTGACCGTTTTTGATCTCTCTGACCGGGTGCCCGCCCGCGAACGACGCGCCCGGCTGCTGTTTAAAAGCGGCCTGACCGATGAAGCCCTCGCGCTCTGCGAGGAGATGGCAACAACCCCGCAAAACGCCGACGAGCGGTATTTCGCTGACGATTTCAAAAACAAAATTCTGGGCCTTGCCACCAAAAAACGGCCCCGCAAAGCCACCACGCGGTTTTTGGCCGATGCCGACAGTCTGAACATTCCGGCAGGATTCAGGCACCACGTCGAAGCAGGCGTGATACAGCACTACACCGAACAGGGCCAAAGCGCGGCATTCACCGAAAATTATCCCTGGCGCGGGCTGTTTGGACTGGTATTCTGGGATATTATTCACGATTCTACCGTACAGGCCATTCATCACCCGTTGCAACGCGCTCCGTCTGACTTTTACGCGCCCGATTTCTATCCCAAACGCGAAGAACAGTTCAGGAAACGGCTCGCCGAACTGATCACTAAAGACCAATGGCGGCAGTATATAGGCCGGACGTTTAATGCAAAACACGGCCTGACCAACGTGCTGGTTGACTGGAATGATGACCTGCTGACCCTCGTAAACCGCATCATCGAACGGCTTGACGTGCCGCAGTTGGGCCTGATTTTGCTGGAAATGGCCCGTAATGTCCGCGAACACACACGCGGTTTCCCGGATTTGCTGACCTGGGACGATGCGGGCGGCTATGCTTTTATAGAGGTAAAATCACCCACCGATCACCTCGGCCCTCAACAACTGCACTGGTTAGAATTTTTCCATACCATTGGCGTTCGGGCAAACGTGGTGCGGGTGATTTGGGCAGTGTGAGCGGCTAAAATAGGGTCAGGAATGGCCGTTGTTGATTATTTCCAGATAAACCGTGTTTGCCGGGAAAATAATAGCAACTATGACCAATCGCCCCGCCACTCCGCGCCCCGACGTGCCAACCGAACCCACCGCCACCAACCCGGCAGAACAGTTCCAGAACCAAACCCTGCGGCCTATCCTGAAACAACTTAACGCCCTGATAACAAGCTACTTTCGGCATCACTATCCCAAACGAAAAGTGAATTTTTCCCGCCTGACCGAAACCGACAAACTCGCCTATATCGAACGGGCCATGCGCGACGACACCCGGCTCCGGCTCACGCTGACCGGCATGGTGCTGGGGCAGTTTACGGCTGAGGAATGGGCCGCGTTTGTGCCGCTCGAAGCCGAAATTTCCCGACGAATCCAGAATTTACTGATTCAACGGCTGCAAAGTCAGGTGGGGGAATTGTGAGCGTCTGGCCCGAACTACGCGGTAGGGTAGGGCGTTTGCCAGGCAACACGTTTTAACCCGACAAACCATGCAGATTGGCGTTGACAGTTTTGCCGCAGCCCCATCCCGTACCGAATCCGGTGCCGTCGTTAGCAATACCGACGCGATGGGCCAATTGCTCGACCGGATTGAACAGGCCGATGCCGTTGGGCTTGATGTCTTTGGCGTGGGCGAACACCACCGCGCCGAATTTCTCGACTCGGCCCCGGCCCTGATTGGGGGCGAAACCCACCGTTTTCGTCCGTTGATTGATCTGTATCGGCAAGCGGGCCGACGCGCCGGTTACGCCCCCGAAACGCTGAAAGTGGGCCTGCACTCGCTGGGGTACGTGGCCGCAACAACCGACCGGGCCATTGCCGATTTCTACCCCGGATACGCCGAGAGTTTCACCCGCATTGGCCGCGAACGGGGCTGGCCGCCCGTGACCCGGCAACACTTCGACGCGCAAAATGGGCCGAGGGGTGCGCTGCTGGTGGGTGGCCCGGAAGAAATTGCCGAAAAAATCCTGCGCCATAGCGAGGCTTTGGGCGGTATTGACTGCGTTTCGCTGCAGATGGATAGTGCCGGGTTGCCGCATGAAAAACTCATGCAGTCCATCGAACTGCTCGGCACGGCAGTGGCCCCGTTGGTGCGGACGGCAGTCAGTTCCCGGCTAATTCCTGCTTGATTTCGCGAATCCGTTCGTTAAAAACCAACCGGGTAAAATCAATGCCCGGCACGCGGGTCGCTTCCAGGTAGTCCATCACGGCGGGGTGGTGCGGAATCCGGCGGCCTGTTTCAACGCTGATGTATTTCGACGTAACCCACAGCACGTTTTTGAGGTGCCTCTTGGCATCGTCGGTCATATAAAACTCAGTCACGATGGTGTCTTCGGCCACGTAAATCAGGCGAGACAGCACCCGAATCCATTCGCTGACGAGGGCGGGCCGGACGTAGGCAATCTGGTGTTGATAGACCACCCAACTCGAGCGAAGCTCCTGAAACAATTGGCCGGGGTTGAAATTGTGGAGTTTGGCAACCTGATCTTCGCGGGCATTGAAATAATAGTCAAAATACTTGGCATTGTTGAGGTGCTGGAGTGGGTCGCAGTCCTGAAACCGAATAATCACGCGGGATTCAGTTTCGGACGGATAGCTACGGTTGGGGTCAAGCAAAAACATATAACAAGCGTCGGTTTAGTTGCGCTGATAGTGATCAGCGCGACGGGCGCAAAGGTAATTCGGGGGTGGGTATTTACGTTACCGCATCAAAATCTCTGTTTTTCATCAAGTCAATTATACCCAATGAATCCATTCCGCTTCGCGCTCATTGTTGCTGCTGCCCTGTTATTTTCGGTTGCGTTTGCGCCCCGAATTACCCCTCTATCCCTGGCCGATAACCCTGATGCTGTGCTGGGAACATGGCTGAACGGCTCAAAACAGGGACAAATTCAAATCGCCAAACAGGGCGACCGCTACGTGGGTAAGCTGATCTGGATGAAAAACCCCAACGAACCCGGAACCAACAAACCGCAGGTTGACGACAAAAACGAGGATGCCAAACTCCGTTCGCGTCCGATTCTGAACCTGCCCCTGATGACGGATTTTAAGTATATCGGGGGTAATGTCTGGAGCGACGGTAAAATCTACAACCCCGAAGACGGCAAGCTGTATAGCTGCAAAATGACTCTCAAAGACCAAAACACCCTTGATGTGCGCGGCTATGTCGGTATCCCGATGTTTGGCAAAACCCAGGTCTGGACGCGGGTGAAGTAAATAGTGGTTGGTGGCAAGTGGCTGGTGGCTGGTGCGTTGCCCAACATCAATCTGAAATGACAAGCAGCGCACCGGCCACTTACCACCAACCACTGCTTTGGGCCGTTGGATAAGTCTGACAAACCACTCTGCCCGCGCGGGGTTTTGTTAGTGTGGCTCACGGGGAGTCATATTTATTCAACGATTATCACTATAAAATCATGAACGAGACAACAGTCAAAGGTTTCTGGAACGAAGCCAAAGGAAAAGCAAAACAGGCTTATGCTGAATTGACCGACGACGATTTTACGCACGCCGAAGGGCAGGAAGATGAAGTTTGGGGTAAACTCCAACAGAAAACCGGCAAAACAAAAGACGAAATTAATAAGGCCATCGCCGACGTGTAGCCCGTCGCACAGTCAGTATCTTATGCCGTTCTCCGATCCCGTTTTGATACGCGGTTGGGGGCGGCATTTTGTCTCTATTATCGTTGGTGAAAGACGAAGACAGCACCCCCAAACCTGAAAAACCCATCTTTTGGCAAGAATGCCTGAAAATGCCAGCCGAAAAATTAGGTAAGCGGCAACCGTAAACCCAATGTTGTTGCTTTATCTTTGCGCCATAAAAATCGGTTCGTTCATTTATTTACACTATTATATGCAAGTTCGGCACACGGCCATCGAAGGGGTGATTGAACTGATTCCCCGCATTCTTGGCGACGACCGGGGTTATTTTTTTGAGTCGTACAACAAACCCCTGTTCGATTCGCTGGGTCTGCCCATGACATTCGTTCAGGATAATCAGTCGTTTTCGGTAAAGGGTGTGTTGCGTGGCTTACACTTTCAGAATGAGCCGTTTGCTCAGGGAAAACTGGTGCGCGTTGTTACCGGACAAGTGCTTGATGTAGTGGTTGACCTCCGGCCCGACTCACCCACTTTCGGGCATCACGAATCGTTTTTGCTTGATGCCAAACTTAATAACATGGTGTATGTGCCGGAGGGATTCGCGCACGGTTTTGTGACGCTCGAAGACAGTGTGTTCAGCTACAAATGCACCAACATTTATAACAAAGCCGCCGAGTCGGGCCTGATCTGGAACGACCCCGATCTGGGCATTGACTGGGGCGTTGCCAACCCGATTGTTTCCGAAAAAGATCAGGAATTGCCCACTATGCGGGCCTTGTTTCCGCAGGTAGAAGTCTAATCACCAACACCGCGTTCCCGCGTCAACGGTCACGATGTAAGCCAGTCCCCCGGCCCGCTCGATTGCTTCGGCAACGGTCTGGGCGTTATCAGGCGCGTAGGCAAACATACAACCACCCCCACCGGAGCCATTGATTTTTCCGCCCAACGCCCCCGCTTTCATAGCCGAATCGAGCATCCGATCAATCGTTGGAGTCGAGATACATTGCGCGTCGCGGAGGGTTTCGTGATGTGTTGTCAGCAGTTTCCCGAATTTTTTGTGGTCAAAATCAGGGGCTTGCACCAACGTTCTGGCTTCTTGCAGCAGGTCACGGTTGGTGAATGTACCGCGCAACAGCACGAACTCGTCTTTGGTCAGGAGGTTTTTAACGGTCTGGCGCTCCGGTTCAGCAATGTCAGTGGGTTGGGCGGTGTGCAGCGAGAAGGCCGGGTTTCCCGTTCTGATCCGTTTCAATAGGTCGAGCATCCCGAATTTTACCCGGCTCAAAATCCCAATCGTGTCTTTTGGTTCCTGCGAATCGCCCAGCACAAACGCGCCGAGGGGTGGCGTGAGCGTTTCGAGGTGAATTGTTGGCTGCGATTCTAAATAAATCACCCCGCCAACTGCCGTAGCGTAATGATCCATCATGCCACCGGGTTCGCCAAACTCGCGTACTTCGGCAATCTCAGCGAGTTCGGCCAATTTTTCGGCGGGTAGCGTTCGCGGTTCGTCGGCCAATCGGGTAAGCACATTCAGCCACGTTACAATCAACGCCGATGAACTCGACGTGCCTGAATTGATCGGGATATTACCCTGCACCTCGCCCGCAATGCCCGGCGAGAATGTAAAGCCTTCGCGCAACAGCACGTTGATAGCCGACCGGAAATAATCGCGGTCGGCAAGGTAGGGGAGAGGTTGCCCGGCAAATGGAATTGTGATGCGGCTACCGATGTCGGGCAAATTGAGTGTAAAGCCGCGTTCGGGCGTTTGGCGGGCCGAGATTTGAATCCGGCGCGAGATAGCAGCCGCCATTACGGGGAGGCCCAGATAATCCTGATGTTCGCCAAAAAGGCAAATACGGCCCGGCGTTGATACGGTTAGTAGAGACATTTTTAAACGCAAAGACGCAAAGTTTTTTGCAAAGGGTGCAGAGACTTTATGGAGAACTCAACGAGTTTAAGGTAAACAGAAAACCTTCGCGCACTTTGCGAGAAACTTTGCGTCTTTGCGTTTAAGAAAAAATCACCACTCCGTTTTTTTATACCCTGTCGTGGCGTAATATAAAATATAGGCAAACAACGGCAACAGCAGCCCGTAGGCTAATTTGGGGCTAACGGCATCGGTGAGGTAGCCGTGCAGCAGCGGCAACAACGCCCCGCCCGAAATCGCCATAATCAGCAACGCAGAGCCGAGTTTGGTAAATTTGCCAAGCCGGTTCAGAGCCAGGGGCCAGATGGCGGGCCACGTTGGGGCAATGGCAAAACCGAGCAACGCCACACACAACACCGACAGAAAACCGTCCGTCGTCAATGCGCCAACGGTGAATACGATTGCCAGCATCATCCCGTAGCGCAGGGCGTTTTGTTGGGAAATCCAGCGTGGAATGGCAATGATACCCAGCACATAACCGGCCAGCAAACCATACAGTGTGTAAGTCGTGAAATACTTGGCTTCGTCGGTCGAGAAACCGACGGCTTTGCCATAATTAATAATCGTATCGCCCGAAATCACTTCGGCTCCGACGTAACAAAACAGGGCCAGCACACCCAAAACGAGGTTCGGAAACTGCCAGACGCTGGTATGCCGGGCCGCCGATTCAGACACGGCGTTGTCTTGCTCTTCGGAGACTTCGGGCAGGGTCGAGAACCGGATCAGGCCGGCCAGCACCACCAACACACCCGTCAGAATGAGATAGGGCGTAACCACCTTCTGCAAACTGGCGATGCCCGCCACGGCGTTGCTGCCCGTCAGAAACAAGCCGCCAAACACAAACTGGCTGATGATACCCGCGCCTTTGTTGGCAACGCCCAAAATACTGATTCGCTGGGCGGCACTCTCGCGCGGGCCGAGAATGGTGGCATACGGGTTAGAAGCCGTTTGCAGCACCGTGAGACCGATACCAATCAGAAACAGCCCCGCCAGAAACATCGGATACGAACCGGCGTTGGCGGCTGGTACAAAAATCAGCGTACCAACGGCCATCGTCAGTAATCCCAGCGACATCCCATTTTTGAACCCCGTTTTGCTCAATACCCACGACGATGGAATTGCCATGACGGTGTAGGAAATGAAAAACGCAAACGCTACGAGGTTTGCCTGCACCGTGTTGAGGTCGAACGCTTGCTTGAAAAACGCAATCAAGACCGAGTTGACCCACGTAACGAAGCCAAATACAAAAAATAACGCACCGATAATGAGCAGCGGGCCGAGATAACTCTGGGTTTTAGGAGGAGCAGTAACCATGACTTGGGGCAATTGGGAATGTATAATGAATAATGAGCAATGAATAATGAACCGCACGGACTGACCAGATCGAATCATGACCGATGAGCAGCGATGAAGACGGGCTGCAAATAGCTAAAAAGCCAGTACATTATCCATTATTCATTGTCCATTATCCATTAATTGCCTGCCTAAAACTATCTTTACCCGTAAACGGACTCCTCCTGCCATGCCCCCTGCCACCCCCGAAACCCCGCCCAAACAAGACAACCTCCACAAAGAACTTGACCTGATTCAGGCCGTTGTGACGCGCTTAGCCCAAAACTCGTTTCTCATCAAAGGCTGGAGCATCACCCTCGTCTCCATCGTGCTGGCCCTCGGCAAAGACGATTTGCTGACCAACGCCCGCCCCGGCTGGCTCATTGCGCTGGTGATGGTGATCTGGGTAGCGTTCTGGTACTTAGATGCGTACTTCCTGCGGCAGGAACGCCTGTTCCGCAAACTCTACGAACACGTGGTGGCCAACCCCGACGACCCCGCCCGACCCCGCTACAGCCTGAACGTTGGCGTGTTTGAGAAAAAAGTAGAATCTGAAATTGACACCATGTTCTCCATCACACTGGGGGTTTTTTATGGCATTCCGGCGTTGTTGTTAGCTGGCATCTGGTTTTATTTTCTTCTGTTTTGCTAACCCACCGCCATGACTGCCGAAGAAAAATACCAGGAGGCTTTGCGCCGGATTGAAGAAGCCAAACAGACTGGTGTGAGAGCGTTAGATTTGTCAGAATTAAAACTGACCACGATCCCGGAATCATTACGGAGTTGTGACAAATTGCAATCGCTGAACTTAGGGATCAATCAAATCAGTCGGCTTGAAAACCTGCCCGCTGGCTTGCAATCGCTGGACTTATGGAATAATCAAATCAGTCGGCTTGAAAACCTGCCCGCTGGCTTGCAATCGCTGGACTTACAGCGCAATAAAATCAGTCGGCTTGAAAACCTGCCCGCTGGCTTGCAATCGCTGAACTTACGGAGCAATCAAATCAGTCGGCTTGAAAACCTGCCCGCTGGCTTGCAATCGCTGGACTTACGGAGCAATCAAATCAGTCGGCTTGAAAACCTGCCCGCTGGCTTGCAATCGCTGGACTTACACAATAATCAAATCAGTCAGCTTGAAAACCTGCCCGATGGCTTGCAATCGCTGAACGTAGGGGACAATCAAATCAGTCGGCTTGAAAACCTGCCCGCTGGCTTGCAATCGCTGAAATTCTTTGGCAATCCGACGGAAAATATTCCGCCCGAATTATTGGGCAAAAAGTATGACGATGACTGTCTCGAAGCCGTAACGGCCTGGTTCGCAGACCTGGCGCAGGGTAAAGAGGCCAACCAAACGGTTCGGCTCCTGGTCACGGGCAACGGCAATGTGGGCAAAAGCAGCTTGGTCGAAGCCCTGCACCGGGGGCGTTGCACGACTGATTTTAGCTCTACCCACGCCATTCAGATCGGGGCATTAGTGCTGCATGGCCCAAAGCCCGTCACCTGTCAGGTGTTCGACTTTGGCGGGCAGGAGATTTACAGCGGCACGCATCAGTTGTTTTTGCGGGGCCGGGCCGTCCAACTCGTCGTGTTCGATGCCCAAACCGAAGCCACCCCCGAAGTCCCCGACCGCGTCACCGGCGAAACCGTCCGCAACCAGCCGCTGCGCCATTGGCTGCATCAGGTGCAACAACAGTCGCCAGACAGTCGGTTTGTGCTGGCCCAAAACAAAATAGATGACAGGCAGCCCCTGGATGCCGCCACCAAACAGCTATCGGAAAACTGGGAGACCAACGGCGGGGCCTGGGCCAAAGTGAGTGCCAGAAGCGGCCAAAACATCCCGGCGTTGGAAGGCTATCTGCGGGGAGCCGCCTACGACCTGCCGGAATACGATATGAAAATGCCAAAGTCGTGGTACGAGGTTCGGCAGCACTTCATCGACAATCTGGGCAAAGCCAAGTCTAAACGCAAACGCTTAGTCACGACCAATGATTTCGAGAAATTGTGTCGCAAACACCACGTATTGCCCGGCTCCGACACGTCGCTGCTGACCTACCTCCACCGGAGCGGCACGGTGTATTATGACGCTGAGTATCTGCCCAATACCATCATCGCCGATCAGGAGTGGGCCATTGCCGCCATCTACGCCGTGCTGGATCGTAGCGGAGACCTGTATGACCTGCTCCGCAACCTGAGTTATGGCAAGTGTCAGGTTCGGCGGTTGTTTGCCGCTTTCGGAGACGCTTATTCGCCCGGCCAACGCTGGCTGCTGTTGCGGTTCATGGAAAGCTGCGGCCTGTGTTTTCCGCTGAAAGAGAAGGATTACGAGACAACAAACGAGCAGACGTACTACATTTTCCCGGAGTTTTTGCCCGCCGAACCGCCCCATGTGGTGGCTCAGTTTGTGGAGAACGCCAGTCGGCCCAAGCGCGTGTTCCGGCAAACGCTGGATTTTCTGCCCTACGCCCACGTCCAGCAGTTCATCTCGCGCTGGGGCCTCAAAACCGACATCGGCCACATTGGGCGCACTGCGTTTTATGTGCCAACCGCTCAGGGCAGTTTCGCCCTCGTCGCCGATTTGCAACAAAACACCCTCACGCTCCAGACCGAAACCACCCTGCCCGAAGACTGGCTAACCGACCTGCTCAAAACATTCGCCTACCAAAACGCTGACTGGCAGGAGATTACTGCTCCAAACGCCCCGCAGCCGGTGGCTCCCCGCCCGGAGCCGGACAAACAGGACGTACTGGACAAACTGCCCGATG
>JBBRUV010000096.1:0-14204 GCA_038247465.1 Cytophagales bacterium | reverse complement strand
GTGCCAGGAGAACAATGCGCGTTCTGGCACCACGCCGCAATATCAGCTGCGCAGCTGCCATCAGCGCTCACCCAGCAGGTGCTTAAAAAAGCGTGCCAGTCGGCTGCGCTTGCGTCGCGGGCGTGCGCCGGCAGGTTTCGATGGCTTCGGTTTTGCGGAACGGTTCAATTGGGTCTAACAGCCGCCGAACGAGGTTGCCCAACACCAACTCTGACTCCATTACGTAATCGGCGGGATTACCATCACCAAACTGAATAGGATTCGTTTTCAGATCGGCTTTTACGTCTCGAAACGAGTAAAACCCGGCTGTAACGGGTAACTGCTGCGGATTCAGCCCACTTTTCAGGAACAAGTATTTATAAAGCCACAACTGCCTTGTTTTGGCCCATTTTGAACCTGCTTCGGTGACAAGTTTCCCGGCAGCTTCGGCCATTGCTTTGCTACCGGGTAGGTCAACCTTGCCGGTTTTATAATCAACAATACGGATAAGGTCTCCATACTGCTCGATGCGGTCAATCTTACCGGCGATTTTCACGGGCAGCACCTCGCCAGAATCAAGCAAAACGTTAATGGTGGCTTCGAGTTTTTGTTCGGTGCCGAGAACAGTCAGATCAAGGAGCGTGGCCTGTTGCCGCTGAAAATCGAGCATGAGCCGCCGGGCTACGTCATACAACAACAGATTGATCCCCGATTCCATCACGCGGCCCTTCATCACGTCTTTAAAGGTGCTTTCGAGAACAGCCTTAACCGTCTCCTCATCAACGGGTTGGCCCTGCAATCGGTAGTTTATGTCTAAGACTTCGAGGGTTTTGTGGAGCCAGTCGCCAAATTCGCGTGACCCCATTTTTTCTTCAACTTCGTCTTCTTCGCCAATGCCCACCACCCGCTTGAAATAATAACTCAGCGAGCAATCTACAAACTCGTTCAGGGCCGTTGGGTACAGCCCTTTTTTGGTCAGCGTTTGCCGAATCCGGTCCAGAATATCAGGCGTTTTGGCAACCGTCCAATCGCCCCGATCAGGCACGAGTTCGTTTGGTTTGCCAAAGCGAACAGTCGGGTAACTGACCGTGATATTACCCCGCGAGCGCGGCACGAGTTCATGCTCGATCTGGCGGATAAACCGGCTTGGCTCGCCTTTGCCGGGGCCGTATGCGTTGGGCGAAGTGGTATAAATCAGCGTAATATCGGATGCCCGTTGCAGCAGCCGGTAAAAATGGTAGGCCATCACCGCTTCCTGATCGCGGTAGGTGGGCAGGCCAAGTTCGATACTTATATCAAACGGAATCAGCGAGTTAAGCCGTCGGGTTTGGGGCAGCGTACCTTCGTTGGCCGAGAGAATAATCACCCGGTCAAAGTCAATAGCCCGCGTTTCGAGCATCCCCATCACCTGCAACTGACTGTTGCCTTCGCTGGTAAACGGAATGGTCGTTTGCCGGATAAGTTCGTACAGAAACTGCCGGAAACTCCGCAGCGTCACCGGGGGCGCGTCGGCAATCTGCCGTTGTTTTTCAATGGTGGTTTCGAGTTGCTGCAGGAGCGTAAAAAACAGATACAGGTACTCGGTTTCGATGGCATCCTGTGTGGCCCGATATACATCGCGCAACAGGTCAATAAGTTTATACAGCGACCGAATCGCGACCGTCGGGTCGTCGGTGGGCCAGCGTTGAAAAATCGTTGTCAGCAGTTCGTCGTGCTGGCAAAGTTCGGCTAAGTCACGCTCGGCGAGGTAGGCCCACTGCCGGGTCAGAATCGTTTCCTGAATCCAGCCCAACAGCGGGTGTTCGATGCCGTATTGGTCGTCTTCGGGCCGCGAGAGCAGGTTTCTGACCCGTTCGTATTGCTGCAAAAACGGGTGGTTGAGGGCTTTAACTACGTGGCGGTGGTGGAATTTCGGGATTTTCAGGTCGCGTCCGTCGCGGGTTCTGAATTCGTGCACGGTGCGCTGCATCTCAAAAATCGTGTCCACGAGCATAAACAGCAGCGAACTCCGCAACGAAAGTCCCATCGTTACGTTCAGTTCCGTTACCGATTCATCGAGCGCGTAGAGCATCGGCACCAGTAGCGTTTCGTCGGCAAGAACGATGGCGGTTTTTTTATTAGTGGCTGATAGCTGATGGCTGGTGGCTGGTTCACCGGGCGAAGCACCGGCCCCAGGTCCGGGCGGGGAATCGTACTGACTACCAGACACTTTTCCCGCTACTTTCGTCTGCATACTGGCGTTGGGAACGCCGATGATGCGGATGGTTTTGGGCGTTTGGGTAAGGTCGCGGCCCACTCGGTGGCGGTCGTCTTTGCCGAAAAACCAGCCGTCGTCGCGGTATTTGCGGAGAAACTGCCCGGCTTCCTGCTTCGGGTCGTCTAAATAATAGGCATCAGCATCCCAGAGCATCTCACCTTTGTCGGCTTCGACAAGGGTGCGGAGCATTTTTTCTTCGGCCCGGCTCAGGGCGTTAAACCCCACGAAATACAGTTTTTCGTAAGCCAGATTATCCCGCACGAGCGTTTCGATGTTTTCGGCCAATCGGCGGTAGGCCATGCCCCGGTAAGCCAGCCCCTGTTCTTCGAGCCGTAGGTGCAGGGCGTGGTAGGCGATATTGAGATTCTCGAAAAGCTGAAAATACCGGGCCGTTCCCGCCGTTTCGACAAGGGGTTTGGCGGCTTTGGGCAGGTCGAGGTTCCAGCGTTCCAGGGTTTTGGCCGCCGAGAGGTAACTGAACAGTTCGTGCGGGTCGAGCAGATACTGGTCAATCCGGTCGAAATCGGCCAGCAGTACCGAGGCCCAGCCGATAAACTGCTCAAACTCAACGGTGGGGTCAATCTGCCGGAACACCTCAAAAGTCTCGAACAACAGGCTCACCGAGTCAATCAACTGCAAACCAGATGCCTGCGTAATAAAATCATCAACGGCAATGGTGTGTGGGGCCAGAAACGGCAGGTCGGAGTGGTGGGCAATGGCTTGCTTAAACAACGAAACGGCCCGGCGCGTAGGCAAAATTACCCAGACATCATCGAGCGCAATGCCGTGATTACTAAAAATATGGCTGGCCGATTGATCGAGAAAGGTATTCATGAGGTTGAGTACAGCGTTGGTTTATCAGTCAAAGATAACACGCAGCCGGTCGAAAGCGGGCCGGTGCGGTAGCTAACTTTCGACCGGCGATGTTGGCCTTATCCCGGCTGTTTTTTGTTCCTTTGTAACAGCAGCCCTCCGCATTTTTTTACTCCCGTTTAGTATGGTATCGGTTCATCGCGGAATCGTGGTCTCGTTGCTGGTTGCCATTGCCCTGCTTATGGTGGGGGTTATGGGCCTGCTCTGGGTATCGCACAGCCGCGACCAACGCTACCAAAACGAACTTCAGGACGTTCGACGCGAACTTATCGTCAAAGAAAACGAACTCCGCGAACTGCGTCGGCAACTGCGTCAGGCTCCCGCGTCACCGGCTACAACGCCTGCCCCTACCTTACCAAAACCTTCCCGTCCGGCAGTGCCCGCCAAAACCGATACCACAAACGACGGCTGGAGTCAGCGAACGGACAAAAAATCACGCATCACGCCCAGCGTAGCATCAATTTCGTCGTCGGTGTTGTAGTAATGCGGGGAGAAACGCACGGCCCACTCAACGCCCTTGCGCTGCCAGTCAATGAGGGCGAAGTTGGGGTAACTCATCGAAAAATTGATCCGGTGCTGTTTCAGTGCGGCCATCACCGCGTCGGGCGTTTGATGGTCGGGCAGGGTGAAAAGCAGCAAACTCGCCAGGCGGTCGCCTTGGTCTAACAGCCGCAGGCCGGGCAGGTCGGCAAGTCCCGTGCGGAGCCGTTCGCGGAGGTGGCGATTGCGGGTTTCGATGGCCGCTACACCGACCTGGTTGGCATAGCGAATGGCTTCGGACAGGCCCAACTGCAACGCCGGGGCCGATTCCCACTGCTCGAAACGCCGGGCCGATGGCTGGGGCGTGTAGGTATCGTCGGTAGTCCAGTCGGCCCCGCGCATGTCAATAAACAACGGTTCCAAATCAGAATCCAGCACTCGGTCAGAGACATAGAGCAAGCCCGTTCCGCGTGGGCCTCGCAGGAATTTCCGGCCCGTAGCACACAGAAAATCAGCCCCGATTGCTACGGCATCCACCGGCATCTGCCCCACCGACTGGCAGGCATCCACCAGGTACCACGCGCCAATCTCCCGCGCCACCGGCCCAAAGGCTTCTACCGGCTGAATCCGGCCGGCATTGGTCGGTACGTGGGTGACGGCCAGCAAAACCGGGCGAAGTTGCCGGGACAGGCTGATAAAGTGGTCAGCATCAACGCCCCCACCGGGCAGGTCGTTGGCCCGCACGAGCCGGATACCGAACCGTTTTTGGAGCGACAGAAACGCGGTTTGGTTCGAGATATAATCGTCGTTGGTGGTTAGGATTACGTCGCCCGCCCGAAACGGAATGCTCGACAGCGCACGTGAATAGGCATCGGTTGCGCTGTATGTGAAGGCAATGTTGCGGGGCTGGGCGTTCAGCAGCGTGGCCGCGTGCGTATGAAACGCGGCAAGTGCCACGGCGTGAGCGGCTTGTGCTTCGTAGCCACCCGTTGCAGCTTCAAACGCGAGGTAGTGATTAACGGCTTCGGTGACGGGTGCGGGCATGAGCGCGGCTCCGGCATTGTTGAGATGAATCATAATTTTCAGTGCATCCGGTCTCCGCGCACATCCATAGTTTGCAGGATGCGGGCTTCGATGTCCAAGATTTCTTTCCACCGTTGCCGAACGCGCTCAACAGGTACATATTCTTCGGCGAGTTCGATGAAGTTACGGTAATGACCAGCTTCCGAAATCATCAGTTCGCGGTAGAATTTCCGCAGGCTTTCGTCGGCAATGTGTTCTGATAACAGTTTGAAGCGTTCGCAACTGCGGGCTTCGATAAGGGCGTTGAGCAGCAGGCGGTTCAGCAGATTTTCGATGTAATTGGGCGTGGGCCTAATTTGTGCCTGTAATTCGTTTACGTACAAATCTTTACGGGGCTTACCGAGGGCAATATTTCGCTTGCGAAGCTCTTTCAGGACGCGCTGAAAATGGCCCCATTCTTCGGCCACAACCGGCGTAAGTACTTCCACGATTTTCTCTTTATCGGCGTATTGCACAATCATCGAGATGCACGACGACGCGGCTTTCTGCTCACAGTAAGCGTGGTCAATCAAAATCTCGCCGATATTCATCTCAGCAATATTGACCCAGCGCGGGTCGGTCGGGAGTTCAAGGCCGAGGGTTGTCATAAATAGTGATTCGTGGTTGGTGGTTGGTGGTTCGTGGTTGGCCCTGCCGGAATCAATTACTGGCGAAGCAACTGACTACTTGCCACTAACCACCAATCAACTCAGTTAATCAAATAAATACCAGTCTACACCAAAGGCGAAACTCCGGCGCATCGCCAAAAAATCGGGGGCGACGTAATAACCCGGAGCCGTGAAGCCCTGATTGGCGTGGGCTAATTTCACAAACAGCCGCGTTCGGTTAATGCGGAAGTTGGCAAACACATCGGCTACCACGTAGCCCTCTACTGATTGCCGATTTTGCAAATAAAACTGTTGCGTGAGGGGGTCAAAGGCGTCACCATAATAACTTGATTTATAATGTAGTTCGGCCCCAGCCTGAATAAACAGCACCTTCGCAAAAACCAGGTCGTAGGTTACACGGGCATTGGCAAACAGGGCCGGAACCCGCATGATGTCGCTCCGCGAAACCGCCGTGTAATATCCCTGCCCCGACATGCCGAACCGGCCTTTGGCAAATTGCCAACCCAGCCCAACCCGCAACACACTGAACGCACCCGAAGCCTGCCGAACAATGGCCGTGGTATCGGCATACACGTAATTGGTAAGCAACTGATAATCAAGGCCCGGCATTAGCCGCAGGTTTTTGTAGCGCAGGTTTAGCGTACCGTAGGCGTGTTGGGTACCGCGCAGCCCAAACGAGTTTGTCCATTGGTATTGGTTGCTGATAAACTGCTGTTGGAGCAGCGTTGGATCGGCAAAAACGCTGCGGTAGCCCGCCGTAAACAACTTGCTCTCCAACTGTCCTTCGAGCTGCAGACCCCCGCCAAGCAGGTATTGGCCCTCGGCGGTCAAACGCGTGAGACTATCGGGAAAATAATAGCCGAGCCACAGGCCGAGGTGTTGCTCAAAGCCGTTTCGCTGCCCCCGGTTGCGATACGTGGCGGTGGTATTTGAATCGGTTCGTATCACCGTTTGGTTGTATTGGCCGGTCTGGTTGTAAATCCGTTGCCGGATGTAGGCCCGGTAATTAAACGCCGACCGTCCGGTCTGAAAAACCCCCTTCAGCCCCGCGCTGTTATCTAAAAGCCGAAAAAACGCATCATGCCGCGATTTTATGCTGTCGAAACGCGCCGGGCGGAGAGCCGTTGGCGGAAATGGATATAAGTTATTCAGCCGCAAATTACCCGACAGCGTGGCATCGCCGAAACTGTTAATCTGCCGATGATAATCAAGCCGTTGATAGACCTGAAAACCCTGCGCCAGCTTGTATTGGTGATAAATGTGCCAGAGATTCCGACGTTCGTCAGAGCGGGCAACGGGCAAAATGGCGCGGCCTTCGTAGCTGAACTGGTCAACGGTGCCGTCGGAGAGTTCATTGGGCAGCACCCCGCCCTGATCGTTAGATTCGATGTTCAGGTGGTTAAAATGCACCAGCAAAGCATATTTTTCGTCTTTCGAGGCATAATTCGCGTGGGCCAGAAACCCCCATTGCTGCATCAAAAAGGCGTTGGGGTCGTTGCGGCCACCCGTGCCGAATATTTTTTTAGACGTGACACGCTGCGCGTTGAAACCGAGGTTAAATCGCGGATTAAGGTTCTGGCTGAAATCGAAATTCAGCACATTTTGGTTGCGCCCGCCCAGCACAAAATACATCCGCGTAAACGGCGATTTGGTGTTGAAATATTTTACCTGATCGGTCTGGTAAGCATAGGGCGAGTAGGCCGTGTAGCCGGTTGTAGCTCCAATTTGGGTGGGCGTTTGGTAAAAAACCGGGCGTAACGCCGTGCCGAGGTTGCCCAAATCCTGATACAAATTCTGGTTTCGCTGCACGAAATTATACTGATGCACGCCCACCAGCAGCGTATCGGTGGTGAAAAGCGTTTTGCGGTTATTGACCAGATCGGCTTCATAAAAAAAGCGCGTAGTGCGGGGGCCATAGATCACTTTCGTAGAGTCGTCAATACCCTGCTGCCCGGTTCGGTTGCCGGATGATTGTTGCTGCTGTTGTTGTTGCCCGCTACCAAAACCGCCACTACTGCCGAAACCGCCCCCCGCCCGGCCCGGAAACTGCTGGGCGTGAGTGGGTATAGCCATTACACAGAGATA
Organism: Cytophagales bacterium; assembly: GCA_038247465.1. GTDB lineage: Bacteria > Bacteroidota > Bacteroidia > Cytophagales > Spirosomataceae > JBBRNH01. The sequence continues at coordinate 6,839 of JBBRUV010000096.1, read as the reverse complement.
CCCCGAGAAGCCCAGAGATACCTCGAGAAATCCCTTTGTGTATCTCCGTGTAATCTCCGTGTATCTCTGTGTACTAATTTTTCTGCTTTTCATACCCACAAAATTAACCCCAAACGGTATGTCGTTACACCCTTAACATTTTTTAAAATCAGTCCGCATATCGGCCAACCCGGCAGTTTTTTCCGGCTGTCCATAAAACTTGGCACAATTGGTGTGATAGACCAATCAACCGAGTCCCCATAAATTAAACAGCTATGCTCCCTAACATTTACACTTTGTACGATTACGCTTATGTCGCTTCCGTTTCTGACCAGCCGACGGAAGGCCGGTCTCCGGCCCACTTCCTCCAGTTCTGGACTCACCGATTTGCACTGCCGGATTCTGCCGGGCTTTAACGACGGGCCAGAAACCCTCGAACAAAGCGTAGCCCTCATTCGGCAGTTGCACAAAACCGGCTTTCGGCGGCTCATTGCCACCCCCCATGTGATGCGGGGTTTTTATGCGCCCTCGCCCGATCAGGTGCGGGTGGTAACGGTGCAGGTGCGGCAGGCTATCCAGGCCGAAGGGATCGAAATCAGTATCGTACCCGCAGCCGAATATTACGTGGACGAAGGGCTGCTGACAACACTCCGCAGCCGGGGAGACCTGTTATTATTCAGCCCCTCGCGCAGCACACCCGAATCGTTGTTGCTGGTCGAGACATCACTCATCACCATTCCCGATGCCTGGATCGAACTGATTGAATTACTAACGAACCGGGGTTTGGTACCGGTTTTAGCCCACGCCGAACGCTACGTATATCTGCAGCGTAACCGCGATCTGGCGTTTTTTCTGCGTCGGCAAGGCGTAAAATTTCAGATTGATTTGCCCTCGCTCATGGGCCGCAACGGAACCAACCCCCAGCACTTAGCCGAGTGGTTTATCGAACAGGATTTGGTCTCGTACATCGGCTCGAACGCCCAGTCTGAAAACCACCTCCGCGACGTAAAACAGGCGCTCACGCTGCCGCACGGACGGCTGGCAACGCGGGGGTGAAGATACCGGCACGGGCCGCCCCGCGCAACCATACCCCCAACCCCCTACACAGGGGGCTAAACCTCCGGTGCAAAAAAAGCCGAAGGCTTTTAAAGCCCCCTGTTTAGGGGGTTGGGGGTATGGTTGCGTGGGGCGGCCCGGTAATATCACTAAAAACTACTTTTCAAACATTTCCTCCATCACCTTCCGGGCTACTTTCCGGGCCGAGAGCGGGTTTTGGCCTGTCACGAGCCGTTCGTCCACTTCAATATGTGGTACAAACGGCAAAAACGCTTTGCTGTAAAACTCGGTTTTCTTGCGGAGTTCGTCCTCCAGCATAAACGGTATTTCCTCATCAAGCCGGACTAACTTCTCTTCCATCGTGGAGAAACCCGTTACCTGCCGTTCGTGCAGAAAATTAGTGCCATCCGAAAGGTTGACGTTCAGTAACCCAGCCACGCCATGACACACCGCCGAGACCATGCCGCCGTTTTCATAAATCCGGCGAATAATGGTTTGTAGTCGCTCGTTGGCCGGAAAATCCCATAGCGTACCGTGTCCGCCGGTGAGGTAAATCAGCCGGTACTCGTCAGGATTCACGTCGTCGAGTTTGATCGAATTTTCGAGTTTGAGCCGAAACGTGGCATCGTGATACCATTTCTCGTTGATGTTATCGTTGCCGTCTACGCTGCGTTCGTCAATCGGCACCGGCCCACCAAGCGGACTGGCAATGTCATAGCCGAAATTACGATCAGCGAGTTCGTCGTAGAAATGCGTGGCCTCGCTTAACCAAAGGCCGGTTTTCTGCGGTTTGGTCGGGAAATCGGTATGATTGGTGCAAACCATCAAAAATTTCATGGCAGTATCAGTTTTTGATAATCAATTCTTGCTGTCTGAATCACTTCGCGGGCTTCGTCGCGGCCATAAATGCTTGCCAGCGTGATCAGAGCCGGTTCGTCGGGCAGGTTTTTATACGTCAGAAAATAGTGACGAAGCCGTTTGACTACGGCGGGTGGCAGGTCGGCGAGTTCTTCGTACTGCCCAAACATAGCATCGCCTTTCAGCACGGCAATGATCTTGTCGTCGGCCTCGCCCTTATCCACCAAGCGAAACCCCCCAATAGGAATGGCCTGCAAAATAATATCGCCGTGCGTGATGTCGCGCTCGGTCAAGACGCAGATATCGAGCGGGTCGCCGTCGCCCCGTTCCACAATCTGGCCGCTTCGTTCGGCGGCTAATCTGGCCGTTTGCTCTCCGCAATAGGTCTGTGGTACAAAGCCGTAGAGAGCGGGCAGCACGTTGGAAAACTGCTGGGGCCGGTCAATTTTGAGGTAGCCGGTTTCTTTGTCAATCTCGTATTTGACGGTATCAGTCGGCACAATCTCGATGAAGGCCGTAACGCGGTTGGGGGCGGCATCGCCAATCGGGATGCCGTGCCAGGGGTGTGCTTTAAATTGGTTTTTCATAGCTACTTCAATTCTGTTGCCCGAATGTCACGGCTCCATTTTTCAACGCCTTTCTGGTCATACACTTTTATGTTCAGCACCCGGTCTTTTAACGGACCGCTGACGCTCAACACGCCAAAATTTTTCTCGCTGAGGTAGGTTCCTTCCACGTGCGTTGGCTGACTAAGTTCTATCGGCAGGGCTTTGGCAACGCCCGACGTTAGTGGCGAAATCGTGACATCGAACAGCGGATACGTCCCGGCCCGGTCTAATTTGTGCAGGATCGTGTGGTGACGGTCGCCGGTCAGAAACACCACACCGAGGATTTTCTGATCGGTAATGGCTTTCAGGAGTTTGTCGCGCTCGGTGCCATAGTTACTATAATTCTCGAACACTTTAGCCGGGTTAATAGTCTGATTACCAATCACAACAAACTTAAACGTGGCCCGGCTGTCTTTCAGCGCGTCGGTCAGCCACTGCAATTGTCGTTCGCCAAGATACGGCTTGTCGGGGCCGTCGGGCGTGTCGTTCGGGGCACGGAAGGTCCGGTCATCCATCAGAAAAAACTGGCAGTCGTTCCAGAAAAAAGTACCCGTGCAGCCTTCGGCAAACACGCGGTTGGGGTTAGCCCAAAACAAATCGAAGGCTTCGAGCGTCACGGGTTTCAGCCAGTACGAACGGTCAGAATCATTGGGGCCGTAGTCGTGGTCGTCCCAGGTGGCGTAGTGATGGGTGTTGGCTAAAAGCGGCTGCATCTCCGGCACCGACCGCGTGTGGGTGTATCGGCGGAGAACGCCCGTCCGCGAGTTCCAGTCCACTTCACGGAGGTAGGTATTGTCGCCGGTCCAGAGCATAAAATCAGGTTTCTGGGCGCTGATGGCCGTAAAAATCTCATAACCACCGCCGTATGGCTGGCCGGGCCGGTCAACATCAGGCTCGTTGACGTAGGTGCAGCTTCCGACGGCGAACCGAAACGCCGGGGGATCGGCCCGGTATTGCCACAGGGCTTGCGTTTGGAAGGTTGTCGGGTAGGGCAGGTTCACCTGTCGGCCCTCCAGTAACAGCTCGTACTCGTACTTTTTTCCGGGTTCCACCTGATCGGCTGCCAAGTGGGCGGTATTCGCCTGTTCGCGCTCGGTCATCACCTCGGCGGTTAAATACATTGGTTCGGGTTTGCCGATTTCGTGGTACCGAATCTGGACGCGGGCGGGCTGTTTGGTTTGCACCCACAGCATCACCTCGCGCATTTCGGAGTAGCCCACCATCGGGCCAGCCTGAATCGGGGAGTTGGCGGCTGGGGTGGCCACGTACTGTGCTGATGCACCCCACACGAAAAAAAGCAGAAAAACCGGCAATAGAAATACGGAGCGATTCATAAAACGACGATTGATTTCGGGGCCGAAATTACCTGTTTTCTCCTGCCCAATAGCCTTGTCTGAAGAACTGGGGCAAAAGATTGCGGCACCTAACCCTGGCATCAATGCCGGGGCAATGGATTGTACCGATTCGTTTCGGTTTTGGCTAACTTTGTTTAGAATCGCCAATGTGGTTCCAGCGCATCCTGACCGAAGACCATGACACCAACAATCACCGAATTTTCGCAACTCGACCCCAACGGCAGCTATACCTACACCGATTATCTGTTCTGGCAATTTGAGGAGCGCGTTGAGCTATTGCGCGGCAAACCCCGGCAGATGGCCGCACCGTCGCGTAAGCATCAGAGTATCAGCATGAAACTCACCCGACCGTTGATTAACGCGCTTTGGAAAAGTCACTGCACCGTTTTTGCTACGCCGTTTTATGTACGTTTAACGCGGTTCAGCAAGGCTCAGAACAAAGACGTTACCACCGTTGTCCAGCCCGATTTGTGCATGATTTGCAATGCGGCCAAGTTAGACGACCGGGGCTGTATTGGTGCGCCCGACCTGATTGTTGAGATTCTAGCACCCGGTAACAGCCGCACCGAAATGAAAGACAAATTTGAGTTGTATCAGGAAGCCGGGGTGCTGGAATACTGGATTGTGTCGCCCATCGAAAAAACTATACAAGTCTGGAAACTCACCGAACAGGGCTACTACATCGGTCTGCCGCCCAAAGTTGAAGACGACATCCTGACTACGCCCATTATTCCCGGTCTTGATATTGACCTGACCGACGTGTTCGCTGACTAATTCGGCGGTCTCAATTCGCACACTGCCGACGCTGCCGTATATTTGCGGCCTGTTTTCAGACCTGCCGAATGAACCTCATTAACCACCAATACCAAATTCAGGGTATTTCTGTACTTGCCATCGCCGATCAGTTTGGCTTGCCGCTATATGTGTATGATGCCGACAAAATTATCGGAAAAATTACCGATATGCGGGCCGCCTTCGCGGGCGTGAATCTCAAAATCAAGTATGCCGCCAAAGCCCTCACCAACCGTAGCATCCTGAAACTGATGCAGGTACAGGGCGTAGATATTGAAGTTGTATCGGTCAACGAAGCTAAACTGGCGTTACTGTCTGGCTTTAGGGTGAGCCAGATTATGTACACGCCGAGCGGCAATGCGTGGCCCGAAATTCAGGAAGCCTTGGCAATGGGCCTGCAGCTCAACGCTGACAGTTTGCCGTTGCTCGAAAAAATCGGGCAGACATACGGCAATCAGTATCCAGTGGCACTGCGGATAAACCCGGCCATTGCCGAAGGCGGCACATTCAAGATTCAGACCGGCCACGAAAATTCTAAATTTGGCATCCCCAATGCCTACCGCGAGCAGATTCGGGCCATTGTGCAGCAATACAACATCCCGATTGTGGGGTTGCACATCCATACCGGCTCCGATTTTAAAGACAGTAATACGTTCCTGAAAATTGCCGATGTGCTGTTCGACATGGCCGCTGATTACCCCGATTTGCGGTTTATTGATTTTGGCAGTGGGTTTAAAGTGGCCTACCGCGAGGGAGATCATGCCACCAATCTGGCCGATCTCGGTGCGAAAGTCACGGCGGCTTTCCGGCAATTTTGCCAACAATACGGGCGCGATATTGACCTCTGTTTTGAGCCGGGCAAACTGCTCGTGAGCGAGAGCGGGCATTTATTGGTGAGCGTGAACGTGGTCAAGCAAAATCCCACGCGCACGTTTGTACAGGTTAATTCGGGACTCAATCACCTGATTCGGCCCATGATGTACGACGCCTGGCACACGATTCTAAACGTGTCGAATCCAGAAAGCTCGCGCAAAACAGAGTCAGGAACAGAACCTGAGCAGGTGTATGACGTGGTGGGGTATATCTGCGAAACGGACACCTTCGCTACTGACCGGACCCTACCCGAAACCAGGCCCGGTGATGTGCTGAGTTTTGAGAACGCGGGAGCCTACGGGTTTTCGATGGCCTCGACCTACAACATGCGCGAACGCCCCGCCGAAGTACTGGTTTACAACGGCCAACCGCACCTGATTCGGCAGCGAGATACGTTTGACGACCTGCTGCGCGGGCAGATAGATATTTTCAGTGAAGAATGAAGCGTGATGAGTGAAGAAAGTGGCTCGTGCGAGTTAGAACGTTCTTCACTCATCACGCTTCATTCTTCATTCCTAACTCTTCACTAAAAAATATGGGACGCGCATTTGAATACCGGAAAGCCCGGAAAATGAAACGCTGGGGGCAGATGGCGAAGACCTTCACCCGGATCGGCAAAGACATTGTGATGGCCGTGAAAGCCGCCGGCCCCGACCCCGACGTAAACGGGCGGCTCCGGGCCATTATCCAGAACGCCAAGGCTGCCAATATGCCGAAGGAAAACGTGGATCGGGCCATCAAAAAGGCCTCGTCGAAAGATCAGGAAGATTACAAAGAAGTAGTCTATGAAGGATACGCTCCGCACGGCATCGCGCTGGTGATCGAGACCGCCACCGACAACACCAACCGCACCGTTGCCAACATCCGCAGTTACCTCAGCCGACTCGGTGGCACCCTTGGCACGTCGGGAATGTGTGATTTTATGTTTGAGCGGAAGTCAGTGTTTCGGATTGCTGCCGCCGGTGTTGACCGAGACGAGTTTGAATTAGAGATGATTGACTACGGCGGTGACGAAATCGAACATGACGAAGAAACCGACCAATTAGTGATCTACGGCGGTTTCACTGCTTTCGGCTCCCTGCAAAAGTTTTTAGAGGAGAAGAAATACGACATCAAGCAGGCCGAGTTTGAGCGCATTCCCAACGACATGAAAGACCTGACCGATGAGCAGGTGGCCGATGTGGAAAAACTCATTGATCGCATCGAAGAAGACGATGACGTTCAGGTGGTGTATCACAACATGAAGTGAAAAAATACCCCAACCGACCCATCGGACTGCCCTACCCCCAACCCCCTAAACAGGGGGCTAAACCTCCGG
>JBBRUV010000095.1:0-14261 GCA_038247465.1 Cytophagales bacterium | reverse complement strand
CGGCGGGGCCGTCAGCCGCCAGACTATCACCGCCAATGGTGCCTGGAACCAGTTTATCGCGGCCCCAACCCTGAGCGTGGCCCTCAACGCGGGCAGCAACACGATTCGGGTGCAGGGCGGCTTCCGCTTCACCCTCGATAAGATTTGTGTCAACGGCACCACCACCACTACGACTACCACGCCCCCTGGCAATTTCGCCCTCAACCCACCGGCTGTCAATTGTGCAATGGGCGACGTGACGTTGAGTGTTGCCAACAGCAATGGGAATGTGGTTGAATACCGAGCCGCTGGGTTGCGGGATTGGGGGACGGGTAACGTGCTGAACGTGCCGAGCCATCAGCGGACCGGCAGCGGCACCGAGTTTACGTTTCAGGCCCGGCAAAGCGGTAACAGTGAAGTAAACCGGCTGTTCCGGGTCGTTTGTGCAGGCAGCCGGGTGGCCGCCGACGTATCGGAGCCGGATGCTGACACGGGTTTGGGTCTGATTATCAGTCCGAATCCGTCATCGGGGCGGGTGTCGGTGCGGTTCCGGCTGGGCTTGGGTGAGCGGGGCAGTCTGTCGGTGCAAAGCCTGACGGGGGCCGTGTTGCAAAGCCGGGCGGTGGTTGGCACGGGCGCGGCCCAAACCGAGGTCCTAGACATAGAGGGCGAACCGTCGGGACTGTATCTGATTCGGGTATCGGGTGGTGGTAACAAAGCCCAGACAGGCCGGGTATTGTTGAATAGGTAGCGATCTAAGCACCGGCCCACGAGAAAGCCCCGGCAATGCGCCGGGGCTTTCTCGGTTTCTATCAGCTAACAAAACTAATGACCATCAACTACTAACCACTAATTACGGAATCTGCTTTAGTGCATGAACGCCCCGCGCCACGTTGATGCGGCCCGGCTGTTTGGTCAGGGCGGGTTTGTCGCCTTTGGTAACGGTATAAAACTCGATTCCACCGTTGCGGTTGTTGCCAAAATCTAAGTATTCGGCCACGCCAACGGCTAATGCGTCGCCGTTTTTATCGAACTCGATAGCCTGTGGATACACGCCTTCCATCGGCGTTTCGGCAGCGAGGGTCAGTTTACCTTCTTTCAGCGAATACAGCGAAATCGAGCTTTTGCCGGCGGCAGCATTGCCAAACGGCTGATATGACTGCCCGGCGTTGATAACGGCTACCATTGATCCGTCGGGGCTGATGGCTACGGCTTCGGGGGCTTCGCCGGTGGCAACCTGCGACGCAATTTTGTGTTCGCCGGGGGTGTCTTCTGTGCTGAACTGCACCACAAATACTTCGCCTGCGCCCGTACCGCCTGCACCAATGGCTTTTTTGGCATCGGCCACTACATAAAACGCACCATCAGCGGTGAATTTACCCGAACCCGGCATGGCTCCCACTTTCACGGGTTTGCCGTGGGGCAATACATACGGTTTTTTGGTGGCGGCATCAATGGCGTACTTCATCAGGCCGATCTCCTGCGTGCCGGCAATGGTATAGGCCACAAACTGCCCGCCGGGGTGAAACGTGAGGTCGGTGATTTGCTGGCCCGGCGCGGGTGATTTGCTGGTCAGAATCCGGCTGGGCAGCCCGTTTGCGCCGTATTCAACCAGTTTCAACTCCTTATCCACGTCGCCGGTTGCCAGAATCAGGTTGTTTCCGGTTGGGTTCATGGCGATAGCGGTTGGGTTGGTGCCACCGGTCAGTTTTTTTACGCTTGGCTTGGGGGTGCTCATATCCACAATCCACATCGTTGACGACGGTGCGAAATCGGCCAAACCTGCTTTCAGAGCCGGGATGCTGTCGCCGAGCGAACCTCGGCCTTCCAGCACAAAAGCAATTTTGCCGTTGGCCGTCAGGCCCATGCCTTTATCGCTCACCAGCATCGAGTTTGGCACGAGCGTGGTGGTCAGGGCTGCGTGGGTCAGCGGTAGTGGAATGGTGGTTAGGTAATCGCGGGTGTTGCGTTCGCGGAACAGATTATTATCAATCAGGGCCGAGGGTGTGAGGTCGGCATCGGACAGGGCGATAATACCGCGACCGGCAAATGTTACGGGTTGCTGGGCTGTGGCGGCTCCGGCCATCAGCAGGAAAGTAATCACTAACTGTTGTTTTTTCATAGTATTCAGGGTATTCATGTTTTTAGATTCGTGCAAAAATAAGGCAATACAGCAAATTTCCTACGGTTTTTGAGCCAATCACCATTTTGCTTATCCAAAACGAAACAGGTTTGCCAAATCGTATTTGGTTTCATGGATTCGGGGGTGGTTGGTAGTCAAACCAATACAACTGGCCCAGGGTTTGGCCCTGCTCATTTCTGAACTCACGCAGGTCGGCTTCGGTGAGCGGGTGGTCGGGCCAGGTCTGCCAGTAAAAAACGGGTTGGCTGGGGTTTAGCGAGTCGGTTTTGATGGTTCCTGCGTCGTAACTCCGCCGGAGAATCGGCGCGGATAAATCAATGGTGTGGCCGCTCACCGTGTTGCCTTCTGTACCAATGTAGGGCTGTCGCCGAATAAAGACCCAATCGAGCGATTTGGCCGTTTTTCGAAAAAAAAGTTGATTGTCTTGTAGGCTATGACGGAGTTCATACCGGTTGGTGAGCAACTGGCCCGCGTCGTTTTTGAACCCGGCCAGGTCGGAGCCTTGCAACGGGCTTTCCTCGGCATAACTCCAGGTCAGTACGCGCCGATTGCCCATCATTGTGACCTGCCCTACTGTCTCCACAATGTAATCCCGGCGCAGATCAACATAGCCGCCGGGATGGACGGTAAGTTCGGTTCCTTTTTCTTCCCACTTAAATTTTCGGCGATAGACGCGGGGTTTCAGAGACTGTAGATCACCATAAACCAACTGCCCGACGTGGGCAAAGTTGGTAAAGGCGGTTGTGGTCGTCACGGTGTTGCCATCAAGAGAGGGCCGGGGGTTTTCGGCGTTGTAGGCTCTCAGGCAGGCCGTTATTGCGTCGAAATCGGCCCGGCTAAACTGGGTTGGGTTCACCCAGACCGTCCAGGCGGTGGCATCAACGGTATCGGCCAGCAGGATTATTGTCAGGTTTTCCTGATCGTCGGGATCAATCGGTGGTACGGAGTTATAATACCCCGATGCGCCCATGTCTCCTTTGTCTGCCACGATTTTATCGTTCCAGTAGAGCCGGTAATCAGTAGAGGTATTACCGACGTTGTGTTTTTCGAGTACGCTGATCTTCAGACGGCTGGCTCCGCAGTTGCGCTCAATCAATACCGTTTCGTCGGTGTATGTAGAGGCCTTTATCAGGGTAACAATCCCGGCAAACAACAACACGCCCAGCAGCAACAGGCCCAGGATGATTTTGACCCAGATGGGCAAATTAGCAAGGGAGGAGAACATACCCATAGAATCAGCATCGGGATTTTACCAAACGAACCCAAAAATCTGTTTTAAAAGTAATGTTCCGCTTCAAACAATTCATTATCCGGCAAGACCAAACCGCCATGAAGGTCTGCACCGATGCCTGTGTGCTGGGCGCGTTTGCCGATGTGTCGGGCTCAATTATTCTTGACATTGGCACCGGAACGGGATTGCTGGGACTCATGGCCGCTCAGCGCAACCCTACCGCCCGCGTTGATGCCGTTGAACTCGATGATCGGGCTTTTGAGCAAGCCACCGAAAACGTTGCCAACAGCCCGTTTGCCAACCGGGTTCGGGTTTGGCAGGGGGCTATTCAGGAATACCAACCCCCACCACAGTATGACCGGATTCTGACCAACCCACCGTTTTATGCCAATTCGCTGCGGTCGCCGGATGCGGCTGCCAACCGCGCCCACCACGCCGACGAGTTACCATTTGCCGATTTGGTAGCGGCTGCAAATCGGTTGCTGGCTCCGGGCGGGCAATGGTGGGTGCTGCTGCCACCGTTTGAGATGGGGCAGTTGACCGCGCTTGCTGCCGAAACCGGGCTGTATCAATCGGCGCGGTTGTTGCTCCGGCATCATGCCCGAAAGCCGGTTTTCAGGGTTGTGGCGGGGTTTTGTCGAAAGCCGATGGTTGCTATTTCTGAACAGATTCTGAACATTTACGAAACCGACGGGCGTACCTTCACCCCGGCCTTCCGAACGCTGCTGCAACCTTTCTACCTGATTTTTTGATTCTCCTGGCGACCTTTGACAACGTTAACTGCCCTAATCCTGAAAATTAATGTCAACTCTCTTTAGGATAGGTCGTCTGCGTTTCTTCTATCTTTCGTTTGATTTATTGATGGAACCCTGCCATGTTCATGTTGGCGATGGGGTCGGAAAGCTCAGTAAATTCTGGATTCGATAAGCAGGTGATGTAGTTTTTGACGTGTCAGTCGGGTTTAACAGCCGGGAATTGAAACAGATTGAAAAAACGTTATCGAACCGAATTGACGAAATAAAGCAAGCCTATCAAGATGACTGTCAGCACAATAGCATCCCGATTGACTACTACCAAAAGGAAGGCCAATAAGCCGGTGCCTACCTTACCAAAGCAACCAGCAGAACCCGCGTTGGCAGAAATGCCCCGATTAGCAGACGTTGTAGTTCAGAACGACACGGTTCTGTTCAGGCTTCGGGATGGCCGGACTGTGGCGTTCCCTATTGACTGGTCGTCTAAATTACAGGCTGCAACACCAGACCAACAGCAACGGGTTGAGGTTTCTGATTTCTATGCTTTTTGGGACGATATTGACGAAATAATCGGCGTTCGGAATGTGCTGTATGGACATCGGTTAATCATGCCATCGAGACGCTGAATCAGTACACCTATTACCCGGTAGTAACTTCTATTGATGACTTCCCCCCTCCAACTCTCCATCCTGATTCCACTCCTGAACGAAGACGAATCCCTGCCCGAACTCCACGACTGGATTGTGCGGGTGATGACAGAACACGGTTTTACGTATGAGATTTTGTTTATTGATGACGGCTCAACGGATTCATCATGGTCTGTTATTCAGCGACTTGCGGGCCAGAACCACAACGTGCGCGGCATTCGGTTCGGGCGCAATCATGGTAAAACATCGGCATTGCAGGTGGGGTTTGGAGCGGTGCGCGGGCAAGTCGTGATTACGATGGATGCCGATTTGCAGGATAGTCCCGACGAAATCCCTGAACTCTACCGGATGATTACCGAAGATGGTTTGGATGTGGTGTCAGGCTGGAAACAGAAACGCTACGACCCACCCAGCAAAACCATCCCGACCAAACTTTTCAACGCCGTAACGCGGCAAATCTCCGGCGTGATGCTCCACGATTTCAACTGCGGCCTGAAAGCGTATCGGCTCCCGGTTGTGCAGTCGCTCAAACTCTACGGCGAAATGCACCGCTACCTGCCCGTTGTGGCAAACTGGAACGGGTTCCGGCGCATCGGCGAGAAGGTGGTGCAGCACCGCGCCCGGCAATACGGCATTACAAAATTTGGCTTAGACCGCTTCGTAAATGGATTCTTAGACCTGCTCGTGATCGCGTTTATGCACCGCTTTGGTCGCCGACCGATGCACTTCTTCGGCACCTACGGCACGTTGTCTTTTCTGGTCGGAACGGTGCTGGCGGTGTGGCTCATGGCCGAGAAACTCATCAACATCGCGCAGGGGCAACGCTACCGTAATGTGACCGATAACCCGCTGTTTTTCATTGGATTAGTAGCAATTATTCTGGGTGTTCAACTATTTCTGGCTGGTTTCTTAGGCGAATTGCTCATCCGGCAGAATAACCGCGAAACAACGGATAGCTTAGTGGTGGAGCGGTTATGAGGTTAATTTCCAGGGCTTTACAACGACCCCCGTTGTGATTTTCGGCCAAACTTCAGCCCGCCAGTCGGTGTCGGCTTTGGCAACGGCCAGCAGCAGTGCCCGGTCAAACGCTGCGCCCGAAGGCCGATAAACGCGGCCCGTTAGCAATCTAAAGTGCTGATTGACAAACGTTTCCATCGTTGATTTGCCCTCAAAAATCAGCCGATAAAACGTGTAATGCCGGTTCAGGTATTCGATTAGTCGTTGCCGAAACGTGGTTCGGGCCGTTTGCCGAAACGCCGAAACCGCCCGCGAATCGGGAGAGACGTATGCCGACAGCACAAACAGGAAGTTGATGTTGTAGGCTTGCAATAGCAACGTATCGCGGTCGAACAGGCGGTGCCGAAAGTGGTAATTCAGCTTGTATCCCTCCCGAAATGTTAAACCGGCATCCCCGAAATCGAGCGTGTCGTGCACCAGCGCACTGATAAAAAAATTGGGCGTGGGGTTATAGCCTTCCGTCAGTTCGTCGCGGTAACGCAGGTTGCCGGGTAGTGGGTTTGGTTTGTTCAATACGTCAATGTTGGCCTGAATCACATTGCGGGCGTAGGTGAATTGCTTTGCTACCGAACTACCGCCAATGCCCGAATCGGTGCCGTAATATTTGCTGTCGCCGATGTGATAAATCTGGTCTGACGCGCTCGTTATCAGGTCATTGTAAGCATAGATATGGTCAACGCGCTTGCCATCGGGTTGTTCCTGCAAGCCGGGTGGCAGACTGGCTTTCCCGTCGGCATCGGTCAGCAGCGCGTCTATCATGTCTTCAAACACGATATTGAAATCGCGCGCCAACAGCCATTCGGGTTTGGGCGTGGTGCCGCGCATGGTTTCTTCGGCGGCATAGTAGCGGTGCAGGAGCGTCCAGAGTCGCAGCAGCACGTCAGAAAAGTATTTACCCCTGATTTCGCGCAACCGGCGGGTAGCCCGTCTCCGAAACCGGGCAAAATCGGGCGCGGGCAACGGTTGATACAGCGGGTTGAGGTCGAGCCGGAAACCGTACTCCCGGCGCAGGTGATCGAGCGTCGTCACGAACAACACGAGGAGTTCTTCGTCGGTGTTGGCCGATTTTTGCTTCACCACCGGACTTACATACACGGGTTGCTGGTTGGCGGGGTCGGTACCCTGCCAGATAGCTTGCTGCCGGGTCAGGGTTCTGGCCCAACTGACGGTTTGGCGTTGGGCGGTGTTGTACCGGCGCACAAACGTCAGCAGGGACTGATGCTCGCGGTTGAATTGGAGCAAAGCCATCACGGCTTCAAGTTCCGACGTGTCGCGCTCACCCGCGCCCGCGCTCGCCAGCAACGCCCCCGATTCGGTGAGGACAGACGACGGTTGCCGCGCCCGAAACTGCCGGATGGCCCGGTAGAGCCAGACAGAAAATCGAAACAGAAAATCGAGGTGGCCCGCCGTGCGGAGTTGTTCGCGGAGGGGCGCGTGGTTGGGGTGGTGCAGGTGCAGGAGGTCGGCGGGCGGGTATTGCCCAAACACCTTGCCTCCTGTCAGAAACACCTTTGGCAAGAGCAGCACGGCGTGGCTGAAACCGGGGTCGTTGATGTAGCCGACGTAATTGACGCGGCTTTTGCCGGGGCCGGTAGGCGTGATGTAGTGCGGAGCCAGTACGTCGGTCAGCGCGTCTGCCGGGTAATCCTGGGCTTCGATCAGGGGGATCATACTACCGGCATTTCTGACGGTGGTACGCTTAATTCATTCATGAAGGACGCTAAAATCAGTGCGTCAAGTGGTTCACCGTCAGCGGTTTTCTCGAAAAGCTGATTGAACGTAAACGGCTGTTTGGTGGGTTTTCCCGTAGGCTGGTACTGAAAAATATTCTTCGGTTCGGTGGGCATTTCGTGCCGGTATATTTCTGACCAGAGGTAAAACATCACCTTCGATTTAAACGCTTCGAGCGTGATAATGCCATCGTGCGGGTTCACAAACCGATTGCCGAGTTGTTTGTCTTCGCTACCCGTCAACTCCACGATATACTGATTCACAACCCGGATAAACGTGCCCCAATTATAGTGCAAGGCATCGCTGAGGTGGATGGTGAACCGGGCGGCATCGGCGTAGTCAATTGGCACATATTCCCAATCCCACCGTCGTTTAAACGCGCTGTCCATTGGAAACAGCGATTGGTCAGAGGTGTTCATCGTGGCGTAGAGGTAGAGGTTATTGGGCAGGATGAGTTTACTAAACGCATTGACTGCCAGACCGTTATAGGTTTGCGCGACTTCGCTAAATCGGGTTTTAGCTTGCTCGTCTGCCAAAAACCGATTGATGAGCCAACGGCCAAAATCAGCATCGGCATCAATGGGGTATTTAGAGTAACCGCGTTCGTTGCGGTCGAGACTCTGAAACAAATCACCAAAAATCTGGGCGCAGTTGCCCCGGTTTATTTCTTCGATAACTAAGAAAACGGGTGCCGTTGACTGCCACGCCCGCCAATAGGCTTCGGCGAAAGTTTGCGCCTGAAACGAATAAACGATTCTGGATTGCTGAGTCTCATCTTGCCCGGCTGACATCGTGGGTTTGTAGGCTCCCACGAACGACGCATAATCGGTATCGGGATGGAAAATAGTACGAAACGTGGGGTAGTTTTGGGCAAACTCCTGGTCGATTCGGTGCGATTTGCCGGAGCCGGGCGACCCGAAAAAGATGCGGTTGTGGGGGATAGTTGGGAGGGGCGATGATGGGAGGTCAGTTGCCTGAAAATCAGACGTTTCGGCTATTACTATGGTTGTTCGTTTGGGAATAATGTCGAGGTAATTGCTTACCAAACCCGCGTAATGCCGAAGCTCTTCCTTGTCTTTTTCGGGACGCAACATGAATTGTTTGTTGCTGACAACAGATTTGTTATCGCCCTTCAAAAATGAATGTAGCGAACTACCAACGAACGATTTAAGAATCCGAAAAGGCCCAACATTCTCTTGCGAATCTTGCCCATAAACCGCATTCGTCTCCAACAAAGCCTTGTAAATTCCCTCTTGCTGAAAATAAACGGCTTCTTCTTGCTCAGTACGCAAACGGAACTGTGTTTCTTCGCTGAAAATGGTGAGGAGTTGTTTTAGTCTCAACGATATTGGGCTTTCCTGCTGCGGCTCTGGAGAAATTATCCAATCGAACAGCACCCATTTTAATTGGTCTTCTGTTTCAGCAGATTCCTGAAACGCCAGCCGAATAATCTCAAGATTGGTTGTGAAGTGAAGCGTTTTTTCATGGCGAACTCCCCCGGTTCGTTCGCGGCTACCTGGCCCGCCATCCGTAAATGATACTTTACAAAGCCGAAGGAATAATTCTAATGCCACTTGCAAAGGCTCCATTTGGGCCTTGAAAAGTGGATTTTCATTGACTTCCAATAAAAAGCTGCTCTTCTGTTCATCTAACATATCCACTTGTTCAGCAAAATAGGTCAGTAACTCTTCTTTTATTTCCTTTTTGATGTTTATCTCAATTCCCTGTGATTGGCTGTATTCTAATTCACTCGTGGGTTTTGATAAATACAGTGCAATCGTCAGCGCGATTAGTTGCCTAATGTCTGATATTGACGATTTTATGGCGTGGCGAAGATTGAGTTCTGGTCGGGCTTCGATGGGTTTTGGATAAGTTTTTGCCACGTTAATTCAGGGTTTGATAAACGGTCTTAGCAACCTCATACGCAAGTAACGGCGGCACAGCATTACCAACCTGTTTCATCTGTGACGTTTTATTGCCGGTAAAAATAAATTTATCATCGAAAGACTGAATCCGAGCGGCCTCCCGAACGGTTAAGCAGCGATTTAGCACCGGATGCGTGAACATTCCCGATGAGGGCGTATCAAACCGGGTCGTGATTGTAACGGCAGGTTCATCTTCCCGTAATCGTGTCCACGTTCCTGAATAAATTGATTTTGTGCGGTGTTCTGGCGGCAGCATTTCCCGCCCGGCCCCTTTCGAAATAAGCGAAAGCCGCTCTAAAGCTATTTTGGAGTGTGAGGTGGCAAAATGATTATAAACACCCGGTGAATCTGAACGCAGTAAAGCCTGATAATCAGATTGGGCTTCTGATTGATAATCGTAAAATGGTTTTCCTTCACCTGATTTAATAAAAGGTAAATCATAAATAGCTTCTTTTACGCTCGTTCTCTTGCCGTTTGTGCTTGGTAAAGGCTGGGGGGATGCAGTGAGATACCCAACAAAAAAAGCTCGTCGGCGTAATTGTGGAATACCAAAATCAGCCGCATTCAATACGTTAAACATAACTTTATAGCCCAGCTTTTCAAAGGCCATAATTACCTCTTTACGAAAAAAACCCTTCTCGGTAGTAGTGATATTAGGTACATTTTCCATCACAAAAAACGGCGGACGAAAGACGTTGACGAACTCAATAAATGAATGAAACATAAAATTTCGTTCGTCTAAAACGCTCTTTCTCTGCCCTTTCTGCGAAAACCCCTGACAAGGCGGGCCGCCAACAATGCCACTGACCGGCCCGATTTTTTGATAAATAGCTTCGGTATCTACATTTCGAATGTCATCGGCAATGACACAAACACCGGGATGGTTCGCCCGAAAAGCGTCGGCAATTTCAGTGTCGTATTCTATGGCTAAAGTTGTCTCAAAACCAGCCTTCTTAAACCCCTGAGACAACCCGCCTACACCTGCAAATAAATCAATAATTTTCATACGTTTTTACAGCAGACTTTGAATCCGTTTTCTAGTAATTTCGTAATATTTCGGTTCCAATTCTACGCCTAAAAAATTACGACCAAGTGCCTCACAACTCATCCCCGTTGAGCCACTGCCCATAAATGGATCAAGTACTACATCGCCGGGGTTTGATAAAATCCTGACAAAATGATTCATTAATTCAAGTGGTTTTTGAGTAGGGTGTGCGCCGTATTTTTTCTCTTTTAGGGGTGTAACAGAGGTCTCGTAATAATCGTGAATTACTTTATCTGCGTTATTAAATGTTCCGGTTGTCCCTTCATTTATAAAATAAAGCCAGCATTCAGTCGAGTTTACAAAATGCAGATTCATATTACGAGGCATTGGGTTTGTTTTGTGCCAAACGCCAACCGTTTTGTAGTAAAATCCATGTTCTTCGGCAAGCCGAATCATGGTTTCAACTTTAATTAGCGACATAAACATTAGTAGGCTTCCTTTTTTACGAAGAACCCGGTTACTTTCTTTAAAAAATGCCCGCATACTTTCTTCCCATTCCTCAAATGTCAAATCATCCCAACCCGAGTAAGCAAAATGATTCTCGCGCATTTTATTAAGATTCGTTTGCCGATTGTGCATAAACAAACCTAAATTATAGGGCGGGTCAGTTTGAATTAAATCAACGGAATCGGTTGGAATTACTTTCATGTAATCCAGGCAATCACCGTTGGCAAGCCGCGCATATTGACCAATCTTTTCAAAATCATTATCCAGAGATTCTGGTAAAGACCGAATAACGGGAGGTGCTTTTTCGTCAGAAAGGAATGAAAGCTGTTTGACAACAACGGTATGTTCTGGAAATAGGGCTAAGGCTCCGTTCATTATATTGGGATCAATTTAACACATCAAAACTCCAACTCTCCCTGCACGGCGTTTTTCTGGCGCAGGTACTTAATTTTCTCCTCGGCCACGCGCAGCACCGCATCGGCGCAGGCTTCGTCGGCGAGTTCGTAGGCCACCCGGTCAGACAGATACAGCACCAGCAGGTCGTCTAAGGGCTGTTCAAAAATCTCGGCCAGCCGGGCAAGGTGGGTGCGGTTCGGTTGCCGAACGCCTTTCTCAAACTTTGCCACAATGCTCTGATCCACATCAAGCAGGGCCGCTACCCGGCGCAGGGGCCATTCGCGGGCATCGCGTTGTTGCCGGAGCCATTCGCCAAACGAAGTCTGTCCGGGCGGGCGTGGGGGTATTGTTGGCTTGTCCATCGCGGTTGTTGCTGATTGGTTGGACAAATAATGTCAAAATTTATCAGGTTTGCAAGTTCGCTCTTTTATTTAGCAAAAAAGACCGATTTTAACAGAAGTGGGCCTTTTCTGAATTTCAGCTATACCGGGTAATAGTCAGGCCCTGAACAAGGTGGTTGGGCGATCGTAATATAAAACCTTTTCTACTCTATGGGGTTAATCAAAACGGCTGTCAACCAGTCGCTTTGATTGTTTTCAAACGGCTATAACAAGCCATACAACGTTATGAAACTTACCCAAACAGCAATACTCATCGCATTAGGCGTGGTGCTGATGAGCGTGCCAACGCTGGCACAAAACACAACCCCGGCAGGATCGAGTGTGCCGGAGCAACAGGCGCAGGATGCTGATTTACAGCGCGTTCGCAACGGCACCAAAGCCGATAGAGCGGCAGAACGCAAGGCGAACAGAGAAGCCCGCAAAGCCAAAAAACAGGAGATGCGAATGAACCGCACCAACGGTACATCGGCTTCGCAGAACACAATGGACAGCACCAATAGCCGGATGAGCACAACTTACAGCGGAACCACGATGAACACCAGTAACGGCACGGGTTATACAACAGGTCCGGCTACTCAGACGGGTGTGGGGTCAACGTCAGGCGCAACAGATTCATCAACACAAACCGGCTCGCCAGCTCTGAATATGGGTAGTGGGTCGGCATCGGGCATGGCCGGTACTGCAACGGGCAACATGAACACCCCGGCAGCCACTGGAACCGGACAGGCCGTAAACACCGCTCAAACTACTGTCCCTGTTACAACGTATAGCCCAAATGTAGCTAAGACAATCTCGATTGCTGATTTCGCGGCTTCGCAACCCGATTACTCAACGCTGCAAAACGGGTTGCAATCGGCAGGCCTGGTAGAAACGTTGCAGGGTTCGGGAAAATCATACACGGTTTTTGCTCCCTCGAATGTGGCGTTCAAGAAACTGCCGACCAAAACCCAGAACACGCTGCTCAATGGCAACAACAAAGAATCGTTGAAGGCACTGCTGACCTACCACGTTGTTGACGGGATGCTCGACGGGCAGGCACTGCGTGAGCAAATCAACGCCGGGCAGGGCAAAGCCATGCTGACCACGCTGGCTGGTGGCAAACTCATTGCCGACGTTGCGCCAGATGGCCGTTTTCGGCTGACCGACGAGCAGGGCGGGGTTGGTTATGTGGATACGCCCGACCAGTTTGCGACTAATGGCGTGGTGCATGGCGTTGATAAAGTGCTGTTGCCCAAGGGTGTAGCGGTTATGTTTAAGTAACCTATATTCTGGTTTACCCCCCAAAGCACAAATCCGTTGCCCGGTTTAAACCAAGGGCAACGGATTTGTGCTTTGGGGGCTGTAATTATTACAACACCACGTTCACGATTCGTTTCGGCACCACCACAATCTTTTTCAGGGGTTTGCCTTCTATCCATCTCTGCACCGTTTCGTCGGCCAAAACCGCTTCTTCAATCTCCGTTACGGGTCGGTCGGCGGCAAAATTGATGGTCGTTCGCACCTTGCCGTTTATCTGAATCGGGTAATCAAACGAATCTTCGACGAGATAGGCTGGGTTAAACACCGGCCATGTCGCCAGCGATACGCTACCCCGCTTATGGCCGAGCGTGGCCCACAATTCTTCGGCAATGTGGGGTGCATACGGCGATAGCAACAGCACTAAATCCTGCAAAATGATCCGGCTGTTGCATTTGAGCGCGGCCAACTCGTTCACGCAAATCATAAACGAACTGACGGAGGTATTGAACGAGAAATTCTCGATGTCGTCCTGCGTTTTTTTGATCGTCCGGTGCAGGATTTTGAGTTCGGCGGGAGTTGGCGTTGCGTCAGTTACGATCCATTGGGCTTCCCCGGCTGCGTTGTCTTTGTAGAACAGCCGCCAGAATTTACGGATAAACCGAAACGTACCGTCAATGCCGTTGGTGTTCCAGGGTTTGGCCTGTTCCAGCGGGCCAAGAAACATCTCGTACAGCCGCAACACATCAGCCCCGTATTTCTCCACCATCGTGTCGGGATTGACGACGTTGAATTTCGACTTCGACATTTTCTCGACTTCGGCTCCGCAGAGATACGTGCCACCGGGTTCGAGGATAAATTCGGCTCCTTCGGTCAAATCCGGGCGGGATTTTTTGAACGCATCAATGTCCAAAACATCATTTTCCACGATGTTCACGTCAACGTGCAAGGGCGTTGCGTCGTGATTAACACGCTGATTGAGCGAAACAAAAACCGGCGCAACCCCCTCTGAGCCAGTACCTTTGATGCGATACACAAAATTACTCCGTCCCTGAATCATGCCCTGATTGATAAGTTTCTGGAACGGCTCTTCGTGCGGTACATAGCCCCTGTCTTTCATGAATTTATTCCAGAACCGGCTATACAGCAGGTGGCCCGTTGCGTGTTCGGTGCCGCCGATGTAGAGGTCAACGCTTTGCCAGTAATCAATCGCTTCGCGGCTGGCAAACTCGGTTTGGTTTTGCGGGTCCATGTACCGATACCAATACCACGACGACCCCGCCCAGCCCGGCATCGTGCTGAGTTCGTACT
>JBBRUV010000094.1:0-14463 GCA_038247465.1 Cytophagales bacterium | reverse complement strand
TCCTGTTTTAGGAGAGGGCTAAAAAACAACAAAAGCGTAGCTTTTCAGAAGTCCCACCCTGTTTTAGGAGGGGCGGTCCCGCGTCCGGGTTGGGGGTAGTCGGCTACCGCATTACTCACGAAAACAAACCCACAATATCGTCCCGCGTGAGTTTTTTGATGAACCCGGCTTCGGTCGAAATCAAATCGGCGGCTACTTCTTTCTTGCGGGCCTGAAGTTCCAGAATTTTCTCCTCAACGGTGTCTTTGCAAATCATGCGGTAGGCAAAGACCTTGCGCGTCTGCCCAATCCGGTGGGTGCGGTCAATGGCTTGCTGCTCAACGGCGGGGTTCCACCAGGGGTCAACGAGATAGACATAATCGGCTTCGGTCAGGTTCAGGCCCACACCCCCCGCTTTCAGGCTCACCAAAAACACGCGGCATTGCTTGTCGTTCTGAAAGCGATTCACGCGCTCGGCCCGGTCCTGAGTTTGGCCGTCGAGGTATTCATAACTAATGTGATGCTTGTCGAGGTGTTGGCGAATGAGGTCGAGCATTTTTAGAAACTGACTGAAAATCAGAATCTTGTGATTCGATGCGTTTTCTTCAATCTCCCGGATAATCTCGTCTAACTTGGTTGATTCGGTGTCGTACCCGGCATCGTCGGAGAGCAGCGCGGGCGAGTCGCAGATTTGCCGGAGTTTGAGCAAGCCTTCCAGAATCAGAAACGCGGCTTTTTCGCGGCCTACGCTTGCCATTTCGTTCACGATGCGCAGCCGGTAGGTCTCGCGCATGGTGTCATAAACTTTGCGCTGTTTTTTGCCCATTTCGCAAAAAAGCACGGTCTCGGTTTTGTCGGGCAGGTCTTTGGCAACCTCTTCTTTGGTGCGTTTGAGCATGAAGGGCTTAATAAGTCGGCGGAGTTCGGCGGCTTTTTCTTTGTCTTGATGCTTATCAATCGGCGTGGCGTATTCGCTTCGGAAAAACTCCTGCGTCCCCAGCAGCCCCGGATTCAGAAAATCCATTTTGCTGTATAAATCAAAGGTGTTGTTCTCAACGGGCGTACCCGTCATTGCCAGCCGATTGTGGGGCTGGAGGAGTTTGGCAGCTTTGGCGGCTAACGAATTGGGGTTTTTGATGGCTTGTGATTCGTCCAGGATCACGTACTGAAACCGAAATTCGCGCAGCCATTCCACATCCGAGCGCATCATGCCGTAGGTCGTCAGCACAATATCGCAGGTCGTGAACTCATCGGCGTTTTTGGCCCGGCCCGTTCCCCGGTGTACTAAGATTCGGAGATTAGGGCAGAACTTTTCAACCTCGGCCTGCCAGTTGAAGATCAGCGACGTCGGCACCACCACCAGCATCACGGCATCGGGCGTTTTGGCTTTCTGAGCCTGAATAAAGGTGATAATCTGGAGCGTTTTGCCTAAGCCCATATCGTCGGCTAAGCACCCGCCCCAGCCAAACTCGTCCAGGAAGTTAAGCCATTTATAGCCTTCGAGTTGATAATCGCGGAGGGTAGCGTTCACGTTTTGGGGCAAGGCTACGGCACGTATCTTCTTGAAATTCAGGAGTTTCTCGCGTTTCAGCGCAATTTCTTCGCGAACGGCTTCACTGTCAATCTCGTTATAGAGTTCGTCAATAACCGAGAAATGCAGTTTCGAGAGCCGGAGCGAATCACCTTTCACCTGCCCCATTTTGAGCATCTGCCCATATTTTTCGAGCCAGTCGTTGGGCAGCATCCCCATTGAGCCGTCTTTGAGCGTCACGTAATTCTGGCGGTTCAGAACGGCCTTTTTAATGTCGGCCAATGACGCAAACTGATCGCCGAAATGCAGCTCGAGTTTCATATCGAACCAGTCAATGCCCGAACTCGCCCGAATCTGAAACTGCCCCTTGTTGGGGTTGAACTTAAATTTTTTGAGTTCTTTAAACCCAAATACTACGATTCCCCGGTTTCGCAGGGCCTCGAAAAATTCGAGAAACCAACCTTTTTGGGTTAGCGATTCAAGTGGCAGGTAGAAAAAACCGTTGCCCTGCAAACCGTTGCCCTGCGCGGCAAAATCGGGGTGGAGCGTCTGCAAAAATGCCGAGATGTCGGCTTCGATGGCAGCGTTGCGGTGCAGCACCCGGAGTGTGTCGCCCGCACAATCCATCTGACTTTTGCGCCCGTCATTGGCAAACTCGATTAAGTCGCTGATTTTGAGCCGTTCCGATCCATCGGCAAGAACCGGATGGGATTCCTGAGCGTAAGCAAAAGCGGGTACGAACAGCAGCGAGTCTTCGTCTTCTTTGAGATACAGCCGGGCCTCGGCAAACTGCAAGGGAACATCTTGCTTTTCCTGATTAAGCCGGATGTCCACGTCAAACTGACGAGTCAGTGGTACAACGAATTGCTGAAAAAACGGTCCGAAAAAGTCTTTTCTGACCCGCATCCGACCCGACGTACCAATCTGATCGAGTAGCGCAACATCGGCAGCCGACGCAATTTTGTGGATGTTATCGTGCTGCAGAAAAAGCCAGTTTCCGACCCGGCGCGACATTTTCTGGTACGAGACCTGCTGGCCATTGATGTTAAAAAATACCTCCAGCGACACCAGATTGCCAACCTCGGTGAGAATCAACTCCGGGCGCAACCGCGTGGGCGCGAGCTTTACTGGGGATACGTTCGATGCCGTAATGTTGTTGGGGCTATCGTTCCAGAAAAACCGTTTGTCGGCTCCGTGCGTCCAGATTTGTTCGAGGTACTGATTCGTCCAGTCGCGGGCCATTGCCAGGCCGTCGGTGTTGAGTTCTTTGCTGGTGAGATTATAAAAATAGCCTGTCAGTAGCTGTTCTCTGCGAAGCTGAGTAACTAAGTTTTCGCTGACAAAGCGGTTGCAGGCAGCAATCAGAGCCTGATCCGATTCGGTGATAACGGGTAAATCATCGAAACTGCCGGTCCGTAACTCTTTGAAAGTGTTGATCTTGCCGTTTTTCAGGTTCTCTTTTGCCAGAAACGCCGTTACTGCCACTTCGGGTATTCCGGCTGTTAGCATAATCACAAAGGCCAGCACCCGGCGCGTGTCGGTGGCGGGCAGCAGCACCTGCGCCGGGGCCGAGAGGTTGGCCGTTGGGCGCAGCAGGGTGGGGGTTCGTGATTGCCAGTTTTGGTTTATTTTCTGTAATGATTCGTCCTGCACAATCAATTCAGGATCGCCGTTGGCCGTGGCCCTGAACTGGAATTTCCCCGCCAGGTCGTCGGCTAATGAGAAGCCATACTCGGCGAGGAGTTGATTTTTCTCGGTCGTATAGTCCCGACTGAGGTTATCAAAGGCTTTCGGGCCATACTGATCCCGAAGCGTGAGCAACACGGCGAGTTTATGCTTACAGAGCGGCTCATACTGATACACCGAACACGTACAACTCGTTTTGACGTTGCCGCCCGTGAGTTGGGTCAGCGTTACGGGAAAAACCTCTTTTTTGTAGGTCACTTCGGCCTCAACGAACCCTTTTTCAAGCCGCAGAAATTTTACGAGTCTGATCGTCGTTCGTAGTTTCCAGCCCGTGTTCGGTACTTGCCGTTGCAGTTTCTCGTCCGACAAATCGGGTAGCAAAGCCGTTGTGTCGGCCATGCTTTGCAGTTTGGGCGGAGCTTCGAGCAGGGGTGCGAGGGTCATCCAGGCCGCGATGCGGTGCTTGCAAATTGGCCCGTAATTATACGGACACGAGCAGGTGCCACCGGGTTGGTTGCTGCGGTTGGCGAAACCTTTCAGCGTAACGTTGTATTTGGCCGTGCTGTCGTCGCTCTGTACCTGAAACTTGGCCTCGCCGGGGCCGGTATCGTCGAGACTCAGAAACCGCACCCGATTACCCCGAAAGATTCGTGTTCCCCGGCTCAGTGTGGCACTATCGGTGTTTTTCAGGATATACGCGTCAAGAATCGGGTTGCCCGTTACGGATTGAGCCATACAATCGGATTACTGAGTTTATTGTAAAACTACTGTGCAAACGTATTTCGGGACAAATTCATCACCAGAGCGTATTTTTGCCGGATGATGCCTTCGGCGATTCACTTTATTTCGATTGGCGGGAGTGCGATGCACAATCTCGCCCTTGCCCTGCATCAGCAGGGACATACTATCACCGGCTCTGACGATGAAATTTACGAACCATCCCGCTCGCGGTTATTGACGCAGGGGCTTTTGCCCGACCTCATGGGCTGGTTTCCAGACCGGATTCATACCGGGCTGTCGGCAGTGATTGTTGGGATGCACGCCCGGAAAGACAATCTCGAACTGGCGCGGGCGCAGGAATTGGGCCTGGCAGTGTATTCGTACCCGGAGTTTATCTTCCAAAATAGCCAGCACAAACAGCGCGTGGTGATTGCCGGCAGTCACGGCAAAACCACCATCACGGCCATGATTTTGCACGTGCTGGCGTTTCATGGCAAGTCGTTCGATTACCTCGTGGGGGCGCAGGTGGCTGGTTTTGAGACGATGGCCCGTCTGACCGACGACAGCCGGGGGCAGGGCGCACCGATTATCGTGATCGAAGGCGACGAATACCCGGCATCGCCCATTGACTTGCGGCCCAAGTTTCTGCTGTATCAGCCACACATCGCCCTTATCAGCGGTATAGCCTGGGATCATGTTAATGTGTACCCAACGTATGAAGAGTACGTAGATCAATTTGAGTTGTTGGCCGAAACTATGCCTAAATCGGGAACGCTCATCTTCGATAAAACCGATGATATGCTCGACGTGATTGGCGAGAAAGACCGCCCCGACGTGCAGAAAGCCGCTTATGAAGCGCACCCCGCCGACGTTGTTGACAACCAAACGGTGCTGCTCACCAAAGCGGGCGGGCGTGTACCGATTCTGGTCTTCGGCCAGCATAACCTAAAAAATCTGGCCGGGGCGATGGCCGTTTGCGACCGGCTTGGCATCACCGACGATGAGTTTTACGCGGCTATTGCATCGTTTACAGGGGCGGCCCGTCGGCTCGAAAAAGCAGAAAATGTAGATGGGCGGCTGGTGTTCCGGGATTTTGCCCATGCGCCATCAAAAGTTGAAGCCACCACGCGGGCCGTGAAGGAGCAGTTTCCCGACAAAAAACTGCTGGCCGTTGTTGAACTGCATACGTTTAGCAGCCTGAACAAAACGTTTCTGGGTCAGTACCGGGGCAAATTGGCCGCTGCCGACGTTGCCGCCGTTTATTTTAATACCCATACGCTCGAAATCAAGCGGTTAGAACCCATCACGCCCGCCGATATTCTGGCTGCTTTCGACCGACCCGACCTGCACGTGTTCACTGAAACGGAATCTCTAAAAACCTTTTTAGATCGTCAGGAAAGTCAGACCGACATCACACTGTTGATGAGTTCCGGCACCTTCGGCGGATTATTTTAAACACAGAGCGTTTTTTAACACAGAGGTATAGAGGTCACACGGAGGTCACAGAAAAAGACAGAAATGTGCCATTTACATTATGACGAAAACGTCTCTGTGACCTCCCCGTGATCCTTGTGTCTCTGTGTTGAAAGCCTTTCTCTCAATTAAGCTCCTATGCAAAGTCTTGTTGTTTACTGCGGCTCAAGCCCCGGCACCAATCCGCGTTACAAAGAAATCGCGGCAGAACTCGGTCAGAAAATGGCCGACCGTAACATCCGGCTCATCTACGGCGGGGGCGGCTACGGCCTGATGGGAACCGTTGCCGATGCTGTGCTGACCAACGGCGGGCAGGTGACCGGCATTATCCCTAATTTTCTGGCCGCGCTCGAAGTGGCGCACACATCACTCACTGAAATGGAGTTTGTGGAGACCATGCACGAACGGAAATTCAGGATGGTGACGCTGGCAAAGGGCGTGATTACGCTGCCCGGTGGCTACGGCACGTTCGATGAACTGTTCGAGATTTTGGCCTGGCGGCAACTCAAATTGTATAATGGTCCGGTGGTGCTGGTGAACGTAACCGGATACTACGACCTGATGCTGCAACAACTCGACCGTTGCGTGGCCGACGGCTATCTCCGGGCCGAAAACCGGGAGCTTTTGCACGTTGTTGACACCGTTGATGACGCGCTGGATTACGTGGCCGAGTTCTGGGATCAGCTCTGAACAACGGTCAATAAAACGGGTGTTACAGCGTTGAGAATAGGCAAAGTTAATCCCATGAAAATCAATATATCTCCGCGTTCTTGTTTGGTATTTGGGTTGATGCTTGCCCTGGCAGGCTGCAATTCACCCATGATGACGTACAAAAAAGGCATCCGGCATTTCGATGCGGGCGAATATAACCCGGCCCTGACGCAGTTTCAGAAAGTGGCCGACAAGCCCGCTATTGATGCCGCCCGCCTGAACTACTACACGGCAGAATCGTACCGGCTCTCAAACCGGATTGCCGAAGCCGCGCCGTTTTATCAAAAAGCCCTCGAAGCAGGTACCACCGCGTCGGGCATTACCGATGCTGATGTACGACTCAATTACGCTTACGCCCTGAAAGCGCAAGGCAAATATGCCGACGCGCTTACGCAGCTTCAGCAATATGCCGACAGTCGCCCGGCCAGTAAAACCAACGCAGAACGCGCCCTGCGCGAGATCGAAACCCTGAAAGCTATTGACGTAATTGCCCAAAAACAAGTAGCCTACCAGCTCAAAAACGTGGCTCCTCTCAACACGCCCGGTGCCGAGTTTGCGCCCGTTGTGCGGGGCGAAGACCTGATTTTTACGGCCTCGCGCAAAGACGTTATCTATAAAAACAACGGTCAGGGAATGTTGGGGCTGTATAGAACCAAACTCAACCAAAAGCCCGACGAAACCGGAAACAGCCCCGAATTGTTCAGCGCGTCGGTTTTTTCGGGTAACGTGAACGAGGGAACGCCCGCCTTCTCGAAAGACGGTAAGGCAATGGTGTTTGCGCGGGGCAACAACGGCAAACGAAAAGGCGGTTTAGACGTGGATTTGTACCTCAGCCGCGCCGATGAGAAAGGCAATTTCGGCCAACCACTCCGCTTGCCCGTCTCAGACTCAACCGCCTGGGATGGCTCTCCGGCGTTTTCTGCCGATGGCCGGACGCTCTATTTTGCCTCAAACCGGGCCGGGGGCGCGGGTGGCATTGACCTCTACCGCACCAATATTGATGCTTCGGGCCGGTTTAGTCGCCCGGTGAATATGGGCCGCGACATCAACACGCCCGGCGATGAGATGTTTCCCTACGTGGCTCCAGATGCCAAACTGTATTTTGCATCAGACGGACACCCCGGCTTAGGTAAGTTAGACATATTTGTGGCAACGCGCTCGGCAGGCGTGATTCGGGTCGAGAACCTGGGCCAACCAATTAACTCACCCGGCGACGATTTCGGGCTGGTGTTTATGGAACCCGGCAAGGGATTCATGGCCTCGAACCGGGCCGGGGGCAAAGGCGACGACGATATTTATTTCTTCGACGATAACCGCCAACCCACCGACTCGACCACGATTACCAAACGCGATCCTAAAAAACCGGGCGACCCAACCAATCCCAACGACCCCAATAACCCAACTACGCCGGGTAGTGCCAAAACGGTGCGTTATTTTATTGCCGGAACCGTTGCCGCCAATGAAGCCACGCCTGTTTTGCTTGATTCGGCCAGTGTGAAAATCTACGAAGGAACCACTGAACAGCCTGTTGTCGAGGTAGTTACGGGCCAGCCCGGAACCTTTGGCAAGTATCCGTTACAGCCTGGCAAAGAATATACGCTTTTGGTGCAACGCCCCGGCTACCTCACCAAGCGCGAACCCTTCACGATGCAGGGCCGCAGTATCCCCGAAATATTCCTGAAAAAAGCCGAAACCGACACCACATTTACGGTCGCTGTTTTGCTTGATCGCGAAGAGGTGGGTAAGAAATTCGTGCTGGATAATATTTATTACGACCTCAACAAGTTCAATATCCGCTCTGATGCAGCCAGTGAACTCGATAAACTCGTGACCATTTTGCAGGACAACCCGACGTTGCGAATCGAGTTGAGTTCGCACACCGATGCCAGAGACACCGACACTTACAACCAGAAACTGTCGCAAAACCGGGCGCGGTCGGCGGTAGATTACGTGGTCTCGAAAGGCATTGAGCAAACCCGGCTCGTGGCGCGGGGCTACGGCGAAACGCAGCTTATCGTTAAAAACGCCATCACCGAAGAAGAGCATCAGCGCAACCGCCGAACTGAGTTCAAGATTCTGGGGTATTAGCCTGAATCAGTAAGTCAAACAAACGCAAAGTGGGTTGGTTCTTTCAGGAATTGACTCACTTTTGTTTTATGAAAAACTCTCCCGCTCTCCGTTGGCTCGTGCTGGCAAGCACTGTGCTGATGATTACCCTGAACAGCGTTCCGGCTCGCGTTTTTGGCGGGCAGGACAACGGCACAATGTCGCGCCGATACCAGACGCTGATTACCCCGGCGGGCTATGCGTTTGCCATCTGGGGCGTTATTTTTATCGGCGTTCTGGCATACGCCATCTATCAGGTCATGCCGGGGCAGCGCAGCAATCCGCGTTTTACGGCGGCTGCACCCTGGGTGATTGCCAACATGATTTTTAATGGATTCTGGACGGTGATCTTCGGGCAGGAATGGATCGCCTTCGCCACGCTCGTGATAATCGCTGATTTGCTTACGCTGTATAAAATTGTGGACGCGCTCGGCATCAACCGGGTTCGGGTTTCGCCGGTGGAAACGTGGCTGGCGCGGGTTCCATTTTCGATTTATTTCGGCTGGCTCACGGTGGCAACAACGGTTTGCATTGCCTTGTTTTTGAAAGCCAATGGCTTCAATGCGTTTGGGTTAGGCGAGCAAACATGGGCGGTTGTGATTCTGGTAGTGGCGTTGGGTATTGGTGCCGTGATCTTTAATCACTACCGAAACATCGCCTATATCCTGGTTTTTACCTGGGCTTATTATGCCATTTCGGTGCAGACAAAAGCCATTCCGACGGTGCCAACCGTTGCACTCGTTGGGGCCATTGGTGCGGTGGTGTTGGCAGGGATTGCGGTGGTCAATCAGCGCAAGGCAAGTTTTTGATTGGCGTAGTAATGGAAACTACGAACCACGAACCACAAACTACTACCCTCTTTCTCCTCCTCGGTGCCAACCTCGGACACCGCGCCCAAACCCTAACCGAAGCTGCCCGGCAAATCGGAGAAGAAATTGGGCCAATCGTCAGACAATCAGGGCTATACGAGACCTCGGCGTGGGGATTAACCGACCAGCCCGCCTTTCTGAATCAGGTTTTGTGTCTCGAAACCAGCCTATCACCCGAAGCGGGTTTAGCCAAAACACAAGCCATTGAAACCGCGCTGGGCCGGGTGCGGCACGAGCATTGGGGCGCACGAACGATTGATATTGACCTGCTTTTTTATGATAATTTGATTTTAACCACCGATTCGCTGACCTTGCCCCACCCGTATTTGCACCTGCGCCGGTTTACGCTCGTTCCGCTGGCTGAAATCGCGCCGGATTTTGTGCATCCGGTTTTCGGTAAAACGTCAGCGGAGTTGCTGATTGAGTGCGCCGATGAAGGCGAAGTTCAATTGTTCTAAAAAATGCGCCAACGTCTCCCCCCTGACCAGTATATTGCCGGTATTCTGGCCGGAGACCGATTGATATTAAGTCAGGCCATTACACTGGTCGAGAGTCAGTTAGTTGATGACCAGGCCCGCGCCCAAGCCGTGTTAGACGGCGTATTGGCACACACCGGCAACAGCACCCGAATTGGTATAACGGGCGTGCCGGGCGTGGGCAAAAGCACATTTATCGAAACCTTCGGCCAGAGCCTTACCGAACAGGGCCACCGTTTAGCCGTGCTGGCCGTTGACCCCACGAGTCAGCGCTCTGGCGGGAGTTTGCTCGGCGATAAAACCCGGATGGACCTTCTTTCGATGAACCCCCACGCCTACATCAGACCCTCGCCGGCGGGCAAGGTGCTGGGCGGCATCGGCCACCGCACCCGCGAAACAATGCTCCTCTGCGAAGCGACCGGGTTTGATATTATTCTGATCGAAACCGTTGGCGTAGGGCAGTCAGAAACTGTTGTGTATGAGCTGGTTGACTTTTTTCTGTTGCTCATGCTGGCCGGTGCCGGAGACGAATTACAGGGGATGAAGCGCGGCATTATAGAACTCGCCGATGCCATTGCCATCACCAAAGCCGACGGCGACAACGGCCCCGCAGCCGCCCGCGCCCGGCTCGACTACCAAAACGCGCTGCATCTGTTGCCGCCCACCGGAACCGGCTGGCAACCGCCCGTGCTGACCTGCTCGGCAACCACAAACGCGGGCATTGGCGAACTCTGGCAACTCATCCAGAATCATCAACAATTGACCGACCAAAACGGCCATCGCACTCAACGGCGACAAAATCAGCAGGTAAACTGGTTCCGGGAGTTGCTCCGTCAGCGGCTCGATAGGCAATTTTTTGAGCAACCCGGTCTGCGCGGGCGAATGACTGACGTTGAAAACCGCGTTCGGCGGGGGCAAATCCTGCCCGGCAGCGCCGTTGATGAATTAATAATCTAAGCAATCAGCCCAATCCGGCGCGAGTGTTCGGTAGCGTCGGCACTATGCTCAAAATAACAGCAGTCAATCCCGGCGGCATTGATTTCGACAATCCGGGCGAGGGTATTCTCCCGATTTCTGCCATTCAGTTTGCGGAGATAAACACAGTGAATTTGACCGGGATGATGCCGGATAACTTCACTATAAATCACCGGGTCTTGCTGGGTGTCGTCGCCGAGAAGCACAAACTGCCGGTCGGGAAAGGCAGTCAGGATGCGGGCAATCCGGTCGAGTTTGGTGGCGTGTTTAGTTTTTCCGGTAGCAAAAATCTGGCTAAACCGCTTCAATTGAGCCAGTTGATACACGCCTTCGGGTAGTTGATGCTGCCCGGCAAACTCCAGGATATAATCGTACAGGTTCCACTCGCTGCTCGATACGTAAAAAAACGGGTTGGCCGCATGCTCGTCGGTTTGGGCTTCGGCCAGGAGTTGATAATGCCTCACAACTCCCTCGAAGGGTCGTCGGCTGCGGGCGTTCTGGGTGAGCAAGACCAGCAATCGCTTTATAATTGTGGCCGAGTGCGAGATCAGAAACGTGTCGTCAATGTCAGAAATGAACCCGTATTTGGTGCTGTCCGGTACGCAAATCCGGCCTTCACCTTCAGCAATTACACCCCGGTTTTGGGTAATTAACTCCACCACAACCGAATGCCAACCCGCCGAAAGGGAGGTTTCGGGCGACCACTCGAACCGAAAAAAACCATCGGCATCGGTTTGGGTCGTTACCCCGGGCTGGTCTTTGAGCCGGACGGTTACGCCTGACACGGGCCGCACAAAAAACAGCCGTAAGACCGCAAACAAATTCAGCAGGATATTTTTTCGGTAATATTTCCGCGCTAACGGACTCAGGCTCAGCACGTGGCCCGATGCACTTAGACACGTGGCCGACCCGAAGCCACGATATACTTTTACCCGGTATTGATCGGAGATTAAGAGCCAAAATAAGAATTTCCGGTAAAGACCGACAGTTGACCCCGTTTTGGGTTTAGGCATTGATACGCTGCGCTGAGTAGTTTTCATAACGCCTTTTTAAACATGACAACGCCAGATAAGTTGCGGATTTTATTCGCTATAAACCCCGTTTCAGGTGGTACCGACAAGACCGAACTCGAAAATGCTATCCAAACCTATTTTGCCGACAGCCCCCACGAAGCCCGCATGTTTCACCTCGATGGAAAACAGGATACGGCTCTGATTCGGCAACAAATCGCCAATTATAAGCCCGACCGCGTGGTGGCCGTTGGGGGCGATGGCACCATCAAACTCGTGGCCCAGGAACTGTTGCATTCTGCTATGACGCTGGGGATTTTACCGGCGGGTTCGGCAAACGGTATGGCGAAAGAACTTGGCCTGCCCGAATCATTACCCGACCGGCTGACTGTAATCATGACCGGAGAGTCGAAACCGACCGACGTTATTATCATCAATGACAGTGAGTTATGCCTGCACCTGAGCGACATTGGCCTGAATGCACAGTTGGTAAAACACTATGCCGAAAATAATTGGCGGGGTAAAATCGGCTATCTCCGCGCCGTGCTCCGAACGCTGGAACAACGCAAACTGCTCCGATTGGAATTAGAAACGACCACCGGCCACCACGTTCGGGCGGCCTACATGGTGGTTTTAGCAAACGCCCGGATGTACGGCACGGGAGCGGTTATAAATCCTGATGGCAATTTATCGGATGGCCTGTTTGAGGTAGTTATCCTGCGAACGCTTTCGTTCTGGGAGTTCCTGAAACTGTTCTGGCGGTATCAACCTTTCGACAAACGCCGGATCGAGGTTCTTCAGGTGAAATACATCACGATTCGCACCAAAAAGAAGGCATATTTTCAGATAGATGGCGAATACCGGGGCCGCATCCGCGAAGTCACGGCCCGGATTGAGCCGGGGGCATTGCGGGTGATGGTGCCAGTGCTGTAAATCAATTGCCCCCAGGTTAATCCGGGGGCAATTGATTTTTCACGAATGCCCCATTTCACTTTCCTCACTGTTAGTGAAACCAGTTGTTTCATCCTCCATATCCGCCACCGAATCCTGGATTTCGTCGCTATCTTCGGTCAAATCGGCTTCGGCGCGTTTCGAGGTTAGTTGCTCACTACTCTGCCGGTCGTGGAGCTGATCCATTTCGGGCGGCACTCCCATCGGACTGTTGTGCATTCCCTGAGCCGCGTATGACTCGGTGCTTTCTTTGTGCTGTTTGCTGGTAAGGCTCATGATTTTGTTGAGTTAATCAGGTGAATTGTTTCAGAAAGCCGGTTTGTGATCGAACGACGTTCCGGTTTCAGCAATCTGCTTGTCTTCTTCGGCCTGCGTTGGCTGATTCACGTCGGGGGCGTCGTTGCCGGTTTCGTCGGGGTTTTGCTGGTTTTTTTCGTCGGTATGCTCTTTGGCAGCTCGCTGGGCATTTGGCGTACCCACCACGCTGGCCGAAGCATAATCATCTGGCCCACTGGTGGTTACATCTACGCTGGCCGTGTCAGTTTTGGCCGTATCGGCCACTGCGCTCTCTAATCCTGCCTCGGTCACTTCCATCGTGCTGCTGTCCTGGTCGCCCATCCGCAGTATTCCGTTCTTGCTGTCCATGTCCGAACTACCGATTCCCCGGATGTTCCGGCCTTGCTGCCCGCCTACAACCGTGTCGCTGTCTAAGCCGTTGGCCGAGTTTTCGAGTACGTCCTGATGCTTGTTGTCGGCGATGCGTTCTTCGTCCTGATTTTCCATAGCGTCGTTGTGTTTTGTTCAGTCAAGAACTCATTACGGTACCGATGGTTGCGCTTTTTGAGGAAGCGGCCCGGCGTTTTCGGGCGTAGCTAATCCCAAAGTTCAGGCCGGTTATCCCAAAGTTGGGGGGGCTTATCCCACGCATTTCAGGGGGCAGTGGGCATCTGCTTGTTTTGACTTATCAAACAAGGCGCAACAGTCGCCGTTAAACGGTTCGGTTACTGGTACGCTGTGCTGGTGAGCGGACTGATGAATGTGATTCCGCTGCTGATTGCACTCGGAAAACTGTAATAAATTTGACCGGAAAATGAATATCGGCGTGGAAAAACCATTGGTAGAATCAGTAAGCTGGCCGAAACTGAAACGCACGTACCAACAAACGGTGAAGCCGTTTGTTGCCCGTTGGTGGCTCTGGGCATCACTGCTGCTGGCCCCCGCTTACCTGACCTATTTTTACAGCGAAGCGAGTCTGACGGAACGGCTGAAAATGATGAGTCAGCACATCGAGGAATGGAACGTGCGAATAGCAAAAGACCCCCAAAAAAAAAGTTCGGCATACCGGGCTGGTGCGGCAATCGGCCATACGATTCGGCTGGCAATGGGCGCACCCACCGCTATATTTTGTGTGTGTTTACTGATGGTTGTTTTTTTTGAACTCTACTACCGGCACGTTTTCCGCCCCTTGTTTGAGTCAGACCGATTAGGTCAGGGAGTTTTTGTTTTTGCGTCACTCCTGCTTTGGCTCATATTAGTCGTGATTATTGCTGCCGTCACGGGTAAGGCAGGCGACAGCTTAAACCTGCCCTGGGGCTTTGCTAATTCGGTTATGCTATTGACAGTAGGATACAGTTTTGTGTCGTCTATCAATCATAACCGCAAACGGCAGGCCCAGCTTCTCCAGCAAAAAACCCAGGCCGAACTTGATTCATTAAAAGCACAGGTGAATCCGCATTTTCTGTTCAACTCGCTCAACAATATCTACGGCACGGCCCTCGGCGAAGACAGCCCGCGCACCGCCGAAAGCATTCGTCAATTGGCTGATATCGTGCGCTATGTGATGGAAGAATCTCGCAAAGACACCACCGACGTAGGCCGCGAACTGTGCTTTATAGACGATTATGTGGAACTGCACCGGATGCGGATTCCCCGGCAGGACAGCATCAGCATCATTATCGAGACGCATTGGGACGAGC
>JBBRUV010000093.1:0-14484 GCA_038247465.1 Cytophagales bacterium | reverse complement strand
GCGTAGGGACGCAACATGTTGCGTCTCTACAAGACAACGACAAACGCCATGAAAAAGGAAGACGTAACTGTATTCTCGCCCGAAGACCTCCGGAGTGAAGTCACTGCCGAGCGCGACCGACTGTTGAAATTACGATTTGCCCATGCGGTTTCTCCTATCGAGAACCCGTTGCGAATCCGGGAAAGCCGCAAGCGGATTGCCCGTTTATTGACACAATTGACCATTAAAACCCGGCAAGCCTGATGAAAAGCGAACCAGAACAGCCGCAAGAGCAGCCTGTACAGGAAGCGCAGACTCCGGCAACAGAAGCAGAAATTACAACGGAAACGATTGAGATTCCGGCAGTAGAAATACCCGCCGAAACTTCCGTTGCCGAACCAATACCCGTCGTTGCTTCGGCAACAGAAGCAACAACTGATGATGCTACTTCGGTGGCAGCAGCCAAAGCAGAAAGCGAACGCAACGCCCGTAAAGAGCGTGTTGGAAAAGTGACGAGCAACAAAATGATGAAAACCATTACCGTTGCCGTTGACCGGAAAGTGAAACACCCGATGTATGGGAAGTTTATGAATCGCACCACTAAGTTTACGGCGCACGACGAGAAAAATGAATGTGGTATCGGTGATACAGTACGGATCATGGAAACTCGTCCGCTGAGCAAAAACAAGCGGTGGCGGTTGATAGAAATCATCGAAAAAGCCAAATAAGCAATGGTACAGCAAGAATCGAGACTGAGCGTTGCCGACAACAGTGGCGCGAAAGAAGTGCTGGTCATCCGCGTATTGGGTGGCACGGGCAAACGGTACGCCAGCGTTGGCGATAAAATTGTGGTGACGGTCAAAGCGGCCTTGTCATCGAGCACGATGAAGAAAGGCACGGTGTCAAAAGCCGTTGTGGTTCGGACGAAAAAGGAAATCCGCCGGAAAGACGGGTCTTACATTCGCTTTGAAGACAATGCAGCCGTACTGCTCACTAACAACGATGAACCGCGTGGTACGCGCATTTTCGGGCCGGTAGCCCGCGAGTTGCGCGAGAAGCAGTTCATGAAAATCGTATCGCTGGCACCGGAAGTGCTGTAAGAAACGATGAAGAAAAAACTTATTCTTCCCAAGCATAAATTCCACGTCAAAGCCGGTGACACAGTGAAGGTGATTGGTGGCAACTCAAAAGGTCAGCAGGGCGTAGTAACGGAAGTGATTATCGAAAAAGACCGCGCCCGTGTTGAAGGAGCGGCCATGATAACGAAGCATATCAAGCCAACCGCGCAAAGCCCGCAGGGTGAACTGTTGAAAACCGAAGGTTCGATTCACATCAGTAACTTGATGCTGATTGACCCGGCAACGGGACAGCCTACCCGCACGGGCCGCAAGGTGAATGAGCAGGGAAAACTGCAACGCTTCTCGAAGAAAACCGGCAACTTTATTCCTGACGGAAAGAACTACTAAGATTCTGAAAATATGGCAACGCCCAGACTTAAAGAAAAATATTTGACCGAGGTTGTGCCGCAGTTGAAAGACAAGTTTCAGTACAAATCGGTGATGCAAGTACCGCGGTTGACGAAAATTGTTATCAACAAAGGAATTGGTGCAGCCGTAGCCGACAAGAAACTCGTTGATGTTGGTATCGAAGAATTAACGACGATTTCAGGACAGAAAGCTGTGGCAACTATCTCGAAGAAAGCCGTATCGAACTTCAAACTGCGGGAGAAAATGCCCATCGGTGCAAAAGTGACGCTGCGCGGGGAGCGTATGTACGAATTTCTGGATCGCCTGACCGCCGTTGCTTTGCCCCGTGTACGGGACTTCAAAGGCATCAGCGATAAAGGGTTTGATGGTCATGGCAACTACACGTTCGGCGTGAAAGAGCAGATCATCTTCCCGGAAATCAGTATCGAAAAAGTAGCCCGGATTTCGGGTATGGACATCACGTTTGTGACCTCTGCCGAAAACGACAGCGAGAGCTACGAACTGTTGAAAGCTTTAGGAATGCCCTTTGCAAACGCAGGTAAGAAAGCATAAATCATGGCAAGAGAATCCATCAAAGCGCGGGAGCGGAAGCGCGAAGTTTTAGTTGCTAAATACGCCGTTAAGCGGGCTGCCCTCAAAGCTGCCGGTGACTACATTGGGCTAGACAAATTACCTAGAAATGCCTCGCCGGTGCGGTTACACAACCGTTGTAAGCTAACGGGTCGTCCGCGTGGGTACATGCGGAAGTTTGGTATCTCGCGGGTAACGTTCCGCGAAATGGCTTCGGCGGGTAAGATTCCGGGCGTAACCAAGTCAAGCTGGTAAACCGTCTCAAACGCAATTTATATTGTTTTCGTAATTTTGCAACCCGCTCATCCTGTGGGACTTGCAAGTAACAGGACATCAAGAATGACAACAGATCCAATTGCAGATTTCCTGACCCGCGTTCGTAACGCCATCAGCGCGAAACACCGGGTGGTGGAGATTCCTGCCTCGAATATAAAGAAGGAGATTACCAAAGTTCTGTATGACAAAGGTTATATCCAGAACTACAAGTTTGACGAGAGCGGGCCACAGGGGACGATTAAAATCGCCCTCAAATACAACCCCGTTACTAAACAACCGGCCATCGTAGATTTACAACGTATCAGCAAGCCTGGCCTCCGCCAATACCGGGGTGCCGACAACCTGCCGCGTATTCTGAACGGCTTGGGCGTGGCTATCATCTCGACCTCGAAGGGCGTGATGACGGATAAAGAAGCGAAAACGCTGAACGTAGGTGGTGAAATATTGTGTTACGTTTACTAAATCGCGAGAAACTTATGTCACGTATCGGCAAAAAACCAATTCTCTTGCCCGCAAACGTCACGTTTTCGGTAGATGACCAAAACATGGTAACGGTAAAAGGCCCGAAAGGAACCCTGTATCAGGCTGTTAACCCGGACATCAAAGTTGGTGTAGAAGAAGGCCAAATTCAGGTCGAACGCCCCACCGAGCAGAAACGCCACAAGGCTCTGCACGGTCTGTATCGGTCACTGATCAATAACATGGTAACGGGTGTTAGCACCGGCTACAAGCTCGATTTAGAGGTGATTGGCGTAGGTTACAAAGCAACCGTTGTCAACAACGTGCTTGAATTACAACTTGGTTATTCGCACAACGTGTTTGTGGCGATTCCACCAGAGGTGAAAGCATCGGCTGTAACCGAAAAAGGTCAAAACCCGAAGGTATATCTGGAAGGGATTGATAAGCAACTCCTTGGCGACGTAGCGGCAAAAATCCGTTCGCTCCGCAAAGTTGAGCCGTATAAAGGCAAAGGTATCCGGTTCATTGGCGAGCAGGTTCGCCGGAAAGCAGGTAAGACCTCATCTAAGAAATAATTTCGCCTATTTGGTCGGAAATCAAATAACATGGCAACGAAAAAAGCAGAAAGACGGCAGCGAATTAAGTACAGCATTCGCGCCAAAATAGCCGGTACATCAGAGCGGCCCCGGCTGTCGGTGTTTCGCTCAAACAAAGCGATTTACGCCCAAATCATTGACGACGTAGCCGGTCATACCTTAGCGGCTGCCTCATCGGTTGAATTGAAAACGGAAGCCGATGGCTATTCGATCGAGACGGCGAAGAAAGTAGGGCAGCGTTTGGCCGAGAAAGCCGCAACCAAAAATATTGGTGCGGTTGTGTTTGACCGGAACGGTTATCTCTATCACGGCAAGATAAAAGCGTTGGCCGAGGGTGCACGTGAGGGAGGCCTTAAGTTCTAAAAAAACATGATCAAGATAACAAGACCGACAAAGGTAAACGAGGCAGATCTCAAGGAGAAAGTGGTTGCTATCAACCGCGTTGCCAAAGTGGTAAAAGGTGGTCGACGGTTCAGTTTCTCGGCTATTGTGGTTGTTGGCGACGGCAATGGCGTGGTTGGCTACGGTCTCGGCAAAGCTAACGAAGTGACCGACGCAGTAGCGAAAGGTGTGGAAGATGCCAAGAAAAACCTGATGCAGATTCCGTTGTTGAAACACTCGGTTCCGCATGAAATGGAAGGTAAATTCAGCGGTGGTTTTGTGTTGCTGAAGCCTGCTGCTCCCGGCACGGGCGTGATTGCGGGTGGTGCCATGAGGGCCGTCCTGGAATCAGCCGGTGTGCGCGACGTACTGGCAAAATCGAAAGGGTCGTCTAATCCGCACAACGTGGTGAAGGCAACGCTCGACGCGCTGACCAACATGCGCTTGCCGCATCAGGTGGCGTTTCAACGGCAGGTGAGTTTAAAGAAAGTGTTCAACGGTTAATCAACAGCATTATGGCACGGGTTCGCATTACGCAGGTTCGCAGCATCATCAAGCGTCCGAAAGACCAGAAGAACACGATTCAGTCGCTGGGCTTAGGCAAGATAAACAGAAGTATCGAGTTGGAATTAACCGACTCACTGGCTGGTACCATTCGCAAGGTCCAGCACTTGGTGAAAGTTGAAGAAATTTAAGTACTTTTGCGATTCTTTTGGGCTTCGCGCCGTTTGCCTTTGGTGAACGGTAGCCGCAAGAGCCCAAAAGAATCACTGTTTTAACGAATTACGATAATGAATTTAAGCGACCTTAAACCGGCGAAAGGTTCCGTTCGGGAGCGAAAGCGAGTCGGACGTGGGCAAGGCTCAGGACGTGGAGGTACATCTACGCGGGGCCACAAGGGTGCGAAATCGCGCTCTGGTTACAGTCAGAAACTCCACTTTGAAGGTGGTCAGATGCCCCTGCAACGCCGGGTACCAAAATTTGGCTTTACCAACCCAACCCGCGTCGAATACAAAGCCGTGAACCTGGATTTGATTCAGGAACTGGTAAAAGACACCAACATAACGGTTGTCAGTATGACCTTCATGCACGAACATGGGCTCGCCAACAAGAAAGACCTTATTAAAGTACTGAACCGGGGTGAATTAACGGTTGCCCTTGAGGTTCACGCCCACGCTTTTTCGGCAACGGCGAAGGAAGCTATCGAGAAAGCCGGTGGCAAAGTAATGATTCCGCAGCGGGTGAAGAAAGAAGAGCAAGGCAGCGAAGCAGCACCCATTGAGCAGTCGGCAGAATAATCAGCATAGCTTTAAGACGGGCCGGCCATCAGCCGCCCTTTGTTTATGAACCGGATCATCACAACGCTGAGAAATATTTTTGAGATTGACGAGCTACGGTCTCGTATTCTCAACACCCTGCTGTTTATAACGGCGTTCCGGCTTGGCGCGAGTATCGTGTTGCCGGGCGTTGACCCGAAGCGGCTCAACCTGACTCCTCAAGGTCTGTTGGGTCTGTTAGACACGTTTCTGGGCGGTGCGTTTAGCAAAGCGTCCATTTTCGCGCTGGGTATCATGCCTTACATCTCGGCTTCGATTGCCATTCAACTGCTAACGTTGGCTCTTCCGTATTTTCAGAAGATGCAGAAAGAAGGTGAATCGGGCCGGAAACGATTGAATCAGATTACCCGGATTTTGACCATTTTCGTAACGGCAATTCAGGCCATTACATACGTTCGCACTACGGTTCCGGCAGAAGCTCTGCTGATTGATCAGACGTTGTTCACGATTTCATCGGTCTTTATCCTGACATCTGGCACCATCTTTTGTATGTGGCTGGGCGAACGGATTACTGACAAAGGCATTGGCAACGGTATTTCGATGATTATCATGATTGGGATTGTCTCACGGCTTCCGGGTGCTATTCTCGGCGAAGCGCAATCAAGGGGGTCGTCGCAGTTGTTGATTTTTGTACTTGAAATGGTTGCGTTGTACTTCGTAATTATGGGTGCGGTTGTGCTGACGCAGGCCGTTCGCCGGATTCCGATTCAATATGCAAAGCAGGTTGTCGGCAATAAAGTGGTGGGTGGTCAGCGGCAATATCTGCCGTTGAAACTGAATGCTGCGGGCGTTATGCCGATCATCTTCGCTCAAGCATTAATGTTCATTCCAGCAACGGTGGCGGGTCTGTTCTCGGAGAAAAGCGATTTTGCCGCAACAGTGCAGAACGCTTTTCAGACCTACACGACCTGGCAATACAACGTCCTGTTCGCGGTGCTGATCATAGTCTTTACATTCTTTTATACCGCTATCTCGGTCAATCCGGTTCAGATTGCGGATGATATGAAACGTAGTGGCGGGTTTATTCCCGGTGTGAAGCCCGGCATTCAAACGTCTGATTACATCGGTACGGTTCTCGACCGGATCACGCTTCCGGGAGCCATCATGCTGGCAATCGTGGCTATCCTGCCCGCTATTGCAAATTTGTTCGGTATGACGACTTCGTTCGCACAGTTCTTCGGTGGCACATCATTGCTGATTATGGTTGGCGTGGTTTTAGACACGCTGCAACAGGTTGAAAGTTACCTGCTTATGCGCCGGTACGAAGGTCTGATGAAGTCAGGGCGCGTACAGGGCCGGGCCGAAACGGTGGCGGTTTAAGCGATGAGAGGACGGAATAAAGATAAGATGATCTTTTTTCGGAGCGATGAAGAAATCGCTTTGATCAAAGAGAGTGCACAGGTACTCGGCAAAGCACACGGTGAGGTCGCAAAACTCATCAGACCGGGTGTAACGACGAAAGAGTTGGATACAGTAGCCGAAACGTACATCCGCGATAACGGGGGAATTCCGTCGTTCAAAGGGTACAAAAGTCAGGGCCACCGCGATTTTCCCGGCTCGCTCTGTATCTCGATCAACGATATCATCGTGCATGGTTTTCCAAGCCGGTATGAACTCAAAAGTGGCGACATCGTTTCGATAGACTGCGGAGTTTTTTTGAACGGATACCACAGCGACAGCGCGTATACTTACCCGATTGGGGAAGTAACTCCGGCAACAATGAAACTACTGGTGCGAACTAAAGAATCGCTGTATGTTGGTTTGGCACGTGCAATTGCCGGTGGTTACGTTGAAGATATTGGCTACGCCGTGCAGACGTATGTTGAGCGGTTTGGCTACTCGGTTGTCCGGGAATTGGTGGGTCATGGTGTCGGTAAAAGCTTGCACGAAGCTCCCGAAGTACCGAACTACGGTAAGCGGGGCAACGGTCCGAAACTAAGGGAAGGAATGATCCTTGCTATTGAACCAATGGTGAATTTTGGCAAGAAAGGAATTGTGCAGGAAAAAGACGGCTGGACAATCAGAACGCAGGATAAGAAACCGTCGGCTCATTTTGAGCATACGGTGGCGGTTCGGCAGGGCAAGCCCGAAATCCTGACTACGTTTGAATACATCGAAGCGGCTACGGCAAATACGTCGCTCGCGGTAGAGACGAATAAGCTGGCAGTCAGCTACTAATGATATGGCAAAACAAAGCTCAATAGAACAGGACGGTGTGATTCTGGAAGCATTATCAAACGCTATGTTCCGGGTTGAGTTGGGGAACAAGCACGAGGTAATTGCCCATATCTCCGGTAAGATGCGGATGAACTACATCAAAATTCTGCCCGGAGACCGCGTAAAACTGGAGATGTCGCCCTACGATTTGAGTAAGGCGCGGATTGTGTACCGATATAAATGAGCTTGTGGTTTGTGGTTCGTGGTTGCTACTTGTCCACAAACTACAAACTACAAACCACAAACTACTTAGAGCCATGAAGGTTAAAGCATCCATCAAGAAACGCAGTGTAGACTGCAAGGTGATCCGTCGGAAGGGGAAACTGTACGTGATCAACAAGAAGAACCCCAAGTTTAAGCAAAGACAAGGTTAAAGTATGGCACGTATTGCAGGAGTTGATATTCCCGACAAGAAGCGGGGTGAAATTGCGCTGACCTACATCTATGGTATTGGCCGTAGCCGTGCGAAAGAAATTCTGATCGCAGCCGGTATTGATGTAAACAAGAAAGCGAATCAGTGGAATGACGATGAGTCGAGCGCGATTCGTAATTACATCGGTAATGAGTTTAAGGTAGAAGGCGCACTACGTTCAGAGGTTCAGTTGAGTATCAAACGGCTTATGGACATTGGCTGTTACCGGGGATTGCGGCACCGCAAAGGGTTGCCCGTTCGTGGTCAGCACACAAAAAATAACTCGCGTACCCGCAAGGGCAAACGGAAGACCGTAGCGAACAAGAAAAAAGTAACGAAGTAAGGGTTACAAAGTTGCCGAGTTGCAAAGTTACGGAGTTGGTCTCTGATGTACTTTGCCGCTTTGCTACTTTGACACTCTGCCACTCAAAAATATGGCTCAGGCAAAACGTAAAGACAAAGCAAAAAAACGGATCGTGGTGATCGAACCTGTGGGTCAGGTTCATATCAAAGCCACGTTCAACAACATCATTATCTCAATTACCAACATGAACGGGCAGGTAATTTCCTGGGCATCGGCTGGTAAGATGGGGTTCAAAGGATCGAAGAAAAATACCCCGTATGCGGCCCAAACCGCAGCCGCC
Source organism: Cytophagales bacterium (assembly GCA_038247465.1). Classification (GTDB taxonomy): domain Bacteria; phylum Bacteroidota; class Bacteroidia; order Cytophagales; family Spirosomataceae; genus JBBRNH01. Next base: position 6,126 of record JBBRUV010000093.1, on the reverse strand, counting down.
AACTGTGCCGCCGTTGCCCATGAGGCAGGCATGCGGAAAGCAGAGGTGTTTGTGAAAGGGCCTGGTGCAGGTCGCGAGTCCGCGATTCGTACCATTCAGAACTCTGGCATTGAGGTGACAACCATCCGCGATATTACGCCGTTGCCCCACAACGGTTGCCGCCCGCCCAAGCGTCGTCGCGTGTAAGTACCCAAGTGAGGTTGCGCGACATTAGGTTGTGTGTAGCCGAGATTTCACTTTTAAACCAATAATCAATGGCACGTTATACAGGGCCGAAAGCCCGTATTGCCCGTAAGTTCGGCGAACCTATTCTGGGGCCGAGCAAAGCATTACAAAAGAAAAACTACGCCCCCGGTATGCACGGGCGTGGCCGCAAGCGCAAGCAATCGGAATACGCGACGCAATTGTCGGAGAAGCAAAAAGTAAAATACATCTACGGAATCCTGGAACGGCAGTTCCGTACCTTGTTTCACCGGGCATCGGTAAAAGAGGGCATCACAGGCGAGAATATGCTCAAACTATGTGAGGCCCGTTTAGACAACACCGTTTATCGCTTGGGCATCGCGCCAACCCGACGGGCCGCCCGTCAGTTGGTATCGCACAAACACATCATTGTTGACGGAGAGGTGGTAAACATCCCGTCTTATTCACTCAAACCCGGTCAATTGATTGGTGTTCGTGAGAAATCGAAATCCTTGGAAGCCGTTACTGAAAGCCTGTCGGCCCGCAACGCCCGCCGTTTTAACTGGGTGGAATGGGACGGTACCGAACTGATGGGGCGTTTCATCAGTTTCCCTGAGCGTGACCAAATACCGGAAAACATCAACGAGCAGTTGATTGTTGAACTGTACTCAAAATAAAGTAACAGGCGATGGCGGTTGGCAGTCGGCGGAGAAACCCGCCGTTTGTCAACTTTCGTGGCTTACTGGTTTTTTACGCACCGGCAGGTAACTGCTCTAAACATACGAAGCAAATGTCTTTATTAACGTTCCAAATGCCCGACAAGGTGGTCGTTGAGAAATCAAACGATTTTCGGGGGGTATTTGAGTTTAAGCCGCTCGAACGCGGATATGGCGTTACGATCGGGAACGCCCTGCGCCGGATTCTGCTATCGTCGCTGGAAGGCTACGCCATTACAAGCGTGAAACTCCCCGGTGTGCTGCACGAGTTTTCGTCTATTCCCGGTGTGGTTGAAGACGTGACCGAAATCATTTTGAATCTCAAAATGGCACGGTTTAAGAAAGCATCCGAGCAGATTGACAACAAAATCACCGTTGTCATCAAGAATCAGTCGGTGTTGAAAGCCGGTGATATCGGTCGCTTCACGCAGTCGTTCGAGGTGTTGAACCCCGATTTGGTGATCTGCCACCTTGATGATACGATTGAACTCGAAATGGAAATTTTCGTGGAGCGTGGCCGGGGCTATATCCCCGCCGATGAGCCGCGCACGACCGAGTTGCCGTTTGGACACGTTCCGATGGACGCGATTTATACGCCCATGAAGAACGTGAAATACACTATCGAGAATACGCGGGTTGAGCAACGGACGGACTACGAACGGCTGGTACTGGACATCGAAACCGATGGGTCTATTCATCCCGAAGATGCTCTGAAAGGTGCAGCTGCCATTCTAATTCAGCACTTCATGCTGTTCTCGGATCAGACGATGACGTTTGAAACGCCGAAAATCGAAGAAGAAAGCGTAGTTGATGAGGAGATGCTGCACATGCGGAAACTGCTCAAAACGTCGCTGGCTGATCTTGATTTATCAGTACGGGCGTACAACTGCCTGAAATCTGCCGATATCAGAACGCTCGGCGATCTGGTGCGGCTCGAAATTTCGGACATGATGAAGTTCCGCAACTTCGGTAAGAAATCACTAACCGAATTGGAGCAATTGGTACAGGAAAAGAACCTGACGTTCGGCATGGACGTGATAAAATATCGCTTAGACGAAGAATAACAAAAGTGGCTGGTGATTGGTGGTCAGTGGCTGGTTCTATCCAGCTACCAGCCACCAGCCACTAACTGCCAACCACTCAAAATGAGACACGGTAAAAAAGATAATCACCTTGGCCGGACCCACTCGCACCGCGAAGCGATGCTGGAAAACATGGCCGCATCGCTCATCCTGCACAAGCGGATCGAGACCACGATGTCGAAAGCCAAAGAACTGCGGAAATTTGTTGAGCCGATTCTGACCCGCGCAAAGGAAGACAGCACCCACAATCGCCGGATTCTGTTTAAATCGCTCCACAACAAAGAGACAATGAAAGAATTGTTTAATGTGGTGGCCGATAAAATTGCGGATCGTCCCGGTGGTTATACCCGGATTATCAAGTTGGGCAACCGCGCCGGCGATAACGCCGAGACGTGTATGATCGAACTCGTTGATTTTAACGAAACGCTGCTGAACGCTGCCGCCGAGCAGAAAGCGACCCGCACCCGCCGGAGCCGTCGGAGTGGAGGCCGTAAAGCTGACGATGGTACTGCTGAAACAGTTGCTACGGTAATCGCAGAACCTGCCATTATTGATACGGTGGCTGAGGTAGTTGACGAAACGCCTGAATTGGAAGCTATTGCTACTGAAACAGTTGTTGAGACAGCGGATGACGACCTGACTAAAATTGAAGGAATCGGCCCGAAAATTGCCGAATTGCTGACAAACGCGGGCATCACTACGTTCGCTCAATTAGCTGATGCTGAGGATGTTGCCGTTCAGCAAGTGCTGACCGATGCCGGTTCAGGGTTTAATGCACAAGACGCAACGACCTGGAACGAACAGGCTGCCCTGGCCCGCGACGGCAAATGGGATGAGTTGACCGAAATGCAGGATCGGCTGAAAGGCGGCAAAGAGTAACGAGTTGATACACGAACATAGTTATACAAAAAAGGGTTAGCCGGTGGGGTTGGCCCTTTTTTGTAGACCTCATCCGATGAAAAATTCACCACATTCAGACGCATTACTGGTTTTGCAGGACGGTTCGTTCTTTCGGGGGCTGGCGTTGGGCAAACGCGGCACCGCCGGGGGCGAAATCTGCTTCAACACCGGTATGACCGGCTATCAGGAAATTTATACCGACCCGTCATATTATGGGCAGGTGATTGTGAATACCACGTCTCACATCGGCAACTATGGTGTGCAGCATACGGCCGAGCAAGAATCTAACGGGGTGAAAATCAGGGGAATGGTCTGTAATTTTTTCTCGCCCATTCACTCCCGGCATACCTCCGATGGCTCGTTGCAGGATTATTTTGAGCGGGCCAATATTGTCGGTATTCAGGGTATAGACACCCGACAACTCGTGCGGCACATTCGGAGCGCGGGCGTGATGAATTGCATGATTTCGTCCGAAATTCTTGACCCGGCTGCCTTACTGGCCGAGTTAGCTACTATTCCTGACATGGAAGGGTTGGAACTGTCGTCGGAAGTAAGCACGAAATCGGCATACACGATGGGCGCCGAGTCGGCTAGACTATTGGTGGCGGTGCTTGATCTGGGCGTGAAAACCAGCATCCTGAGTAACCTCACTAACCGGGGGATTTACTGCAAGGTGTTTCCGGCAAAAACACCCTTTGCCGAAATCGCCGAGTTTGGTGCCGACGGCTATTTTATTGCCAACGGCCCCGGCGACCCTGCTGCCATGCCCTACGCCGTTGAAACCGTAAAACAGGCGTTGGAGACTGATAAGCCACTATTCGGGATTTGCTTAGGCCACCAGATTCTATCGTTGGCGAGTGGAATCAGCACCTACAAGATGCACAACGGCCACCGGGGGCTGAACCATCCGGTAAAAAACCTGCTCACGGGGCGGTGCGAGGTTACGTCGCAAAATCACGGATTTGCGGTGAAAGCCGACGAAGTAGCCGATCATGCCAACGTCAAGATTACGCACCTGAACCTGAACGATCACACGATTGAAGGCATCCGGCGAACAGACAAGCCCGCTTTTTCAGTGCAGTACCACCCCGAAGCATCGCCCGGCCCGCACGATTCGCGGTATCTGTTCGATGAATTCGTAGGGTTAATGGCTTAGCCCATCACCTTCACGACCTCAAAAAACGCCCCATTTTGTTGCGGGGCGTTGGCTAATGCCTGCTCACGGGGCAGGTGTCGGCCAGGCGTATCGGTGCGGAAAACGTTTACCTCGTCGGACAGGTGCATCAAGGCTTCAACGCCGGTTGTATCCACTTCGCTGAGTTGCTCCATCCAGGTCAACACGCTGTTTAGGCTGTTGACCAATTCGACTTCTTCGGCAGGAGCTACGTTGAGCCGCGCTAAGTGGGCAATTTTCTGGAGTGTTTCTGGGGTGACGTTCATGGAAGTAAGGCGGGTGGGAACCCGTCTTTTTGCGGCATTTGACGGGCCTCTACCCGCGTTACAGAATGTAGCGGGCTTGCCACCACGTTACTCAATTCCTGCTCAATAACAGAAAATACTCGTTGTTTCAACGACTGTATATCGCTCATTGCCAGTCCCGTTGTCAGAATCGGCGGGTGAAATACGACGCGGATCGGCTCCCAGCGCATTCGGAGTTTTGGCACGTGTTCCAATACGCGGTAATCGTTGAGGAGTGTGATCGGGATGACGGGAACCTGCTGGTGAATCGCCATTGCGAAGGCTCCATCCTGAAACGGAGCCATTTGGGGCGGGTTGGCACTTCTCATGCCGCCTTCGGGATAAACGATCACTGACCTGCCATCGCGCAGCATCTTGATTGATTTTGCCAGCGAACTCGCCCGGCTGCTGACCTGATGGCGGTCAACCATGATGTGCAACTTGGTGAACATATAGCCAAACAGTGGAATCTTGCTCACGTCAGTTTTGCCGATGAACGCGTACTGCCCCGGTACGATGGTTCCCAGCAACGTGATGTCCATGTACGAAAAATGGTTGGCGCAGTAAACATAGGGCAGCTTGGGGTCGGGCCGAAACCGCCAGTCGATACGGACGGGCAACATGGCCCCGATAAAAAATCCCTCGCCGATAACCCGCACCGCTCGGTGTGCTATGGGATACCACGCCCGCCGACGCAGCCCCAGCCACACGACCGGGAACGTAATCACGATCATGAACCCAAACCAAAATACGCACCAGACAGAATAGAGCAGACGAAGCATAGTGGTTCGTGGTTTGTAGTTTGTGGTTGTGCTAACGTGAGAATAACTACAAACCACAAACTACGAACTGCTTAATGTTTAAAATGCCGGATTCCCGTTGTAACCATCGCCATGCCATGCCGGTTGCAGACGTTGATCGAATCCTGATCGCGGATAGAGCCGCCTGGTTGAACAACCGCCGTAATACCGGCTTCATGGGCGATTTCGACGCAGTCGGGGAACGGAAAAAACGCATCCGAAGCCATCACGGCACCCGTTAAATCGAACCCGAAGGCGCGGGCTTTTTCGATGGCTTGTTTCAGTGCATCAACCCGCGATGTTTGACCTACGCCACTGGCAATCAATTGGTTTTCCCGCGCCAACACAATCGTGTTCGATTTGGTGTGCTTGCAGACCTTCAGCGCGAACGTCAACGCCTGTAACTCGCCGACTGTCGGAGCTTTATCGGTCACGGTTTTGAATTGATCGGCGGTTTCGGTTACGCTGTCTTTGTCTTGTTCCAATACACCGTTCAGAATTGTTTTGACCAATCTGACTGGTAATTCGGTGGGTTTCCGGCGAAGCAGAATCCGGTTTTTCTTCGATTGCAGTAAAGCCAATGCATCGGGTGCGAAATCGGGCGCAATCAGAATCTCCATGAAAAGTTTGTTCAACTCCTCCGCCGTTTCCAGATCAACTAATGCACTGGTAATCACCACTCCGCCAAACGCCGATACCGGATCGCAGGCTAAGGCGTTGAGGTAGGCTTCGCGGGCGATTGGGGCCGAGGCAACACCGCAGGCGTTGGTATGCTTGATGATGGCGAAGGTGGCCGGTGCGTCGGGGTTATCCTGAAATTCATCAATCAAACCCACGCAGGCATCTACATCCACTAAGTTATTGAACGACAGTTCTTTACCATGCAACTTGTCGAACATCGCGTCTAAATCGCCGTAGAACGTAGCTGACTGGTGCGGATTTTCGCCGTAGCGCAACCCCACCCCTACCCCCTCCCCTGAAAGCAGG
>JBBRUV010000092.1:0-14499 GCA_038247465.1 Cytophagales bacterium | reverse complement strand
GGTGCCGCTGGTCAGGTAGTCGAAGAGGTTGGAAAGTGGTACGCGGCTACCCGCAAAGAGTGGCACTCCGCCCGACGTTTCGGGGTCTATGCTGATGATGTCCGTTCGCATGGTTGTGTTGGTTTATGCTCCAAATCTACGAAACTATACCGCTCCGCAGGTTTCCCGGATACTCACACAGTTTACCCCACTCAATAGCCAGCACGCAAAAAGCCACAACGGTTTTGCTGTGGCTTTTTTTCAGACGCAAAACTATCCGGGATTGAGACGCAATTATGCGTCTCTACGTTACTGCACCGATACAATCTTAAACTCGGTGCGCCGGTTTTGCTGATGGTCGCCGTCTCCGCAGTTTACACCGTCTCCGCAATCGTTCACTAATTCAGATTCGCCGTAGCCCCGCGCCACCATCCGGTTGGCCGGCACTCCGCGAGACACGATGTAGTCTAAGGCAGCGCGGGCGCGGTTTTGCGACAGCCGCAGGTTGTAGCCATCGCTGGCCCGTGCGTCGGTGTGCGACCGCAGTTCGATTTTCATGGCCGGGTATTCCTGCAAAATGCTCACCACATGGTCAAGTTCGCGGGCGGCATCGGGCCGGATAAAAAACTTGTCGAGGTCGTAGTAAATGTTCTGCAACTGATACACGTCACCTTCGCCGTATAAACCTACCGAATCCGTCACGACGCGGGTGCCTTTTTTGGCCTTGCCGAGTGATTTCTGCTTTGTAGCATACTTATTTTTCTTGGCCGTGATGGTGTAGGGTGAGCCGGGTTTCATATTGAACTCGTAGCCGCCATCGGCCCCGGTGGTCACGGTTTGCTCGGTGTTGTCTTTGTCGTTGCGGAGCGTCACCTTCACGCCCGACGCGGGCTGTTGGTTTACCTCGCGCTTCACCACGCCTTTTACCACCGTATTTTCGCTCTTTTCGAGATAGATCGACACGTTCATCGTCGGCTTCGGCGATTGGGTGAGCGTTGAGAAACGTACACTATTCATGGTGTAGCCTTCTTTTACGGCCTTAAACTCGTAGTCGGTGTTGGCATCCAAACAAATCTGGGTTTGCCCCTTGCCGTTGGTCAGTTGCAAATCCTGGTTGGTGCCGTTTCTGACCACGCGCACATCGGCAGATTCGAGCGGGGTGCCGCTTTTGGCATCATAGACCAGTATATTCAACTGCTTGCACGTCCGGCGGAAGCTGAAAATATCGTCGTCGCTCACGCCTTTTTTGCGGTTGCTGCTGAAGAATCCGGTCGTGCGGCTGCGGTCGGTAATAAGACCGAAGTCGTCTTTCTCGGAGTTAATCGGTGCGCCCACGTTCTCGACACCGCGCAGGGCCACGCCCTCTTTTAATTCAACAAAAAACAGATCGAGACCGCCGAGACCTTCATGACCGTCTGACGAAAAGTACAGATTGCCGTTGCCATCCACGTAAGGAAACATCTCGTTGCCTTCGGTATTGATGTCTTTACCCATGTTCACGGGCGTTCCCCACTGACCGGCGTTGTATTCGACCACGTATAAATCGGTGCCGCCGAAGCCGCCGGGCATATCCGACACAAAATAAAGTTTGGTATCGTCGGGCGAGAACGCCGGGTGGCCCACCGAATATTCCTGGCTGTTAAACGGCACCTCCTGCACATTGGCCCACTTGCCTTTGCGGTTGTTGGCGATGTAGAGTTTGAGTTTGCGAACACCGTCGGAGCTTTTGCCGGTTTTGCCTTTACTGCCGTTGTTGCGGGTAAACACAATCGTCTGCTGGTCCTGGGTGAAGGTCATTGGGCCTTCGTGGTATTTGGTATTGAGCGTCCGGCTGAATTTCTCGGCCTTCGTCAGCGGCAAATCGGGCGTATTGGCGAGTTCAACGGCCTGCCCGGTTTGGGGGCTGCCACCGAGCATAGCCGCACTCACGCGGTCGTTGGTGGGTTGCCGGAGTTGGTTGGTATCGGGGTGAAAATAAATGTCGAGAAACGGAGTCTGATTCCAGCTAAAGACGCGCTTGATGCTGCCCGATTCATCGCGTGCCGACACAAACACCAGCCCTCCCTGGTAAAACATGGGGCTGAAATCGGCCTGCCGCGAGTTGATGGGGATGCTGGCAATACGGTACGACGATGAATCCTGATAGAATCGGTTCATGTCCATATACGACACCGTGAACTTACGTCCGCGCAGGTCTTCGGTTTGTTTTTCGCCGTATTGGCTATACATCCGCTGCGATTCGCGGTATTTGCCATTGGTGGCCAGCGATTGGGCGTAGTACAGGTAAATTTCGCTGTCTAAGTCCTGATATTCTTTCACCAACTGCCCGTAGATACGTTCGGCATTGCGGGTGTCCTGCATTTTGCGGTAGCTGTAACCGAGTTTGGTAAGTGCTTCGCGGGTTTCGGCGGGGTCTTTTTTGCCAATTCGCAGGTATTCTTCGTACATCCGCACCGCGCTGATGTAACTCATGTTTTCGAACTGCTTGTTGGCAGCCCGAAGCCGGGTGCTTTGCGCGTTGGCCCCTAAGCCGAGCAGCACCAGCACAACAAACAGCGATATACGTGTAAAACGGTTCATAGCTCAACGGATGAGAATAAGTACTTCAGGCAGTCAGCCGCTTTTGTCGTAACAAAATAAGTGCCAAATTATCGCACGAACCTAAAAGCCCGAAGAAAACCATGTTTCAGGACCTGCAACTCAACATCCAGGATGGTATTGCTACCATTATCCTGAACCGCCCCGCCGTGCTGAACGCGCTTAGCCCTAATCTTATTGCTGAACTTGGCACAGCTACCCGGCAAGTAGCTGACAATGAATTGGTTCGGGTGTTGGTCGTAACGGGGGCGGGCCGGGCATGGTCTGCCGGTGTTGACCTCAAAGCCCTCAACGAAAGCATTCAGGGCGGGCATTTCTCCAACTTTTCGGTCATGGAAATGGGCGCGGCCTTTATCGAAACCCTGCAAACTATGCCCCAGGTTACGATTGCGATGGTAAACGGCCATTGCTATACCGGAGCCACCGAATTTATGCTGGCCTTTGATTTGGTATATGCCGCCGATGAAGCTAAAATCGGTGATACCCACGCCAAGTGGGGCATTGCACCCAAGTGGGGCATGACCCAGCGATTGGCTCATAAAATTGGGTTGAGTAAGGCGATGGAGTTATCGTTCACCACACAACCCGTATCGGGGCACGAGGCCGCCCGGATTGGTCTCGTGAATAAATCGGTGCCGCTTGCCGATCTGGAAACCACCGTGCTGGCCGTTGCCGAACAGATTAAAGGCAACTCGGCGCAGACCATTGCGGCCATGAAAAAACTGTATTATTTCGGCGCGACGCACACCTTAGCCCAGGGGCTGAAACACGAATGGGAAGCGGATGTCCGCATCACCGACCGCGAGGAGTTTTTGCGGGGGTTTCAGGAAAATAAGGGGAAGTAAAACAAAAAAATCATGGCAAAACGAACCGCTATCGCGCTCCTGGAACCACTGTTAGTCAGGGGATTGGGGCTTGAGCGCGTTTATGAACCCACCGAGGCCCCCTCAACCACTTACTGCACACACCGGGGCAATTGGCGGCCGATGACAAGCACCTGCTCGAACAGGTGCGCCGGGATTTAAACGAAAACGCTGACTCGTGGAATGAAGAACAACTAAAGATGCGGTTCATCAGCTTTGTTATGTTCCTGGCTTACTTCAACAACCCAATTCGGACATATTATGACCGGGAGATTTCGGCCACGGTCGAAACAATTTTCATCAAATGCGAGGCCGATATGTTGCTGGCGCAGGGCTTTGGCGAACTGATTGAAACGCCTTATTTTTTTCTGCACGACGGTCCGCCGACGCGGTATAAAAGGGAGAAAAAATATTCGGGCGATCCCGTTGGGCAAATGCTGGCGGGTATGCTGGTTGGGCAGGCCAAAAACAACAATGGCAAGCCGATGTACGGTTGCTATGTGCAGGGGCGATTCTGGTTTTTTTCGGTTCTGGAAAGCAAGCAATACGTGGTGAGCCGCAGTTTTGATGCTACCGACGAAACCACTGCCGAGCAGATTGTGCTGATTCTCAGAAATTTGAAACAGATTATTTTGACTGAACTAATCGGCGTAGCCTGATTGGGCTATCCCAGGGCACAGAAGACGATGATGCTTAGTTTCACTGTGGCATTACCATTACCAGACGAAACCCCACGCCGTATATATCTTATCACTCATCGGAGTCCTCCATTGCTACTTCTGGCCGGGTAAAGAGTGTTGGAGCCGATGAATTGTCAAACATCTGGTCAAAACTAAAATCTTCTATGAATTGGAGTGCATCATCAACCGAGAGAAATTCAAATCGTTTCAACTCACCGATATTGGTGTGCATCTCAACGGCTACCTCATCAATCTCGCGGGGAACAGAAGCATCGAGTGTAAGGGCGATGAATTCACGAAGCGGCTCCCGGACTTCTTCAATCATTTGCTCGGCAATGGAGAGTTGTTCGGCGGCAGTAAGTGCGTCATACCGCAACCATGCGTCAAGAGCAATGTGCCGTTCTTTTTCGCCCCAATCAAACCGGATACCGTGTGGTTTTAGTAGCGAGACAATTCGGTTGAACGGGATCAGAAACACGTTCACGTCGCGGCTTTTCATCATGGCTAACGATGGTTTGCTCCAACTGCCTGCCAGAATAGCAATAGAACTGCGAACACTGTTATAGCGTTGCCGCAGCACATTGTGGGCGAAGCAAATCCAACTGCCCTTATCGCGGTTGTGCTTTGTGTACCGGATGTATTTGTACTCAACCAGAATCAAGGGCTACAGCGAACTATTGGCAACAACAGCATCAATGTTGAAGGCTGTTCCTGACTCATCATGCAATAGTAGTTTGGTGTCTTTCAGGGTTTTGGGATTGGCTTGCCCTCTGGAAATCAACAGGCAACTGTGTTCAGTGACCAATTCGGCCAGTAGCCGATTTAGTACTACTTCCATAGATGCGCCAATAGCTTCGCCAAACGCGCTACCGGGATTTTGAATATCTGGCATGAATTGGGGGTAATTATTTGTATAACGTTATCACACTTTCGCGCAGGAGTACGCCATGCCTTTGCGGATTATTTTCCCATTTGTTTCCCCGAATGCGAAGTATTTCTGTTTCGTAATGGGTGAAACCAAGCCGTAACCCGATTTGTCCAATCAATTCATCGGTTGGGATATGAACCCCGTATGGAGCCGAATCACCAAGAATGTATTGGGCTTTGGTGTTGGGGCGCAAGACGCGGAAGTTGTCTTTCAAAATCAGGAACATATCACTGAAATAGCCAACTGTCATCAGGTCATAGCTTTTTTTGCCGCCTTTCACCAACCGCAGTTTCCCTAACTGTGCTACGGCATCCAGTAAGAAATCGTATTCGGCGGGGCAGGTAGTTTTAAATTCTTCGGTAAACGAATATTTTTTTTCGTCACGGGCCACCTGCGTGGTAGCCGAAGTCATCAGTTTGGTTCGTACTTTCTCAGTGATGTCAGCCCATCCCATAGCTTCGCCCATGAAGTACATTTCTAAGCGGGTTCGGTCGGCATAATCAAAGTTATTTAGGTATGGGGGAGAAGTGAAAATATGGTCAATGCTTTGATCATCAATTTGATGGATAGTGTTTCGGGAATCGCCATACAGCACTCGGTGGCTTGTTGGAACAGGGGATGCTTTGGTGCGGATGTCCACCAAATCAGCCGCCATTTTCAGAATACGGTCGTGGTAAGTAGGCCAACCCCGTTTCGACATACTGGTAATTTTAATTTTGTCGGGTGCGATATACGGCCAACCTGTTGCCGCGATTGACACATCGCGTAATACGCAAATCAAGCCCGTTTGCAGTAATTTCCGAATAGCTGGTGTGGTATTGAGGGTCTTTAACGATTCCCGAATCACCCATAATTCGAACAGTGTTTCGGGCAAAAAACATTTTGGGATTAGTTTGGGAAATTCATCGGCCAAAAACGCGGTTAAATCGGCAGGTTTGTTGGCTGCTTTCACCGCTTTTTCCACAAACTCTAACTGTTCATGAATGGCATCAAACCCAATTTCCCAAGTCATTTTAGCCGTCGTGATGGGATAAACGAAAGGATGTGCCTCAACACCTACTGAGTTAAACCCCAAAGACCTTGCTACAAGATTGGTGGTCCCACTACCCATAAACGGATCATAAACAGTGCTTTCACCGAGTTGTAGATTAGCATTTCGCAGACTGTGAGCTACTGCCTTATGGGAGAACCCTGCCGGGTACGTGAACCAGCCATGTACCGGGGCTTTCAGGCTATCTCGAAACGTTCCCCACTCAGCAGTTTCGTTTAATTTAGTGATTGGAGACGGTGGAGCAAAGAGTGCAGTTTGCATACGGCGATTGGGCTAATTTGTCAAAGATAGCGCGTTGGCTCCCTAATTCACACCCATTTTTACATAATTTCCGGCATCACTAACCGAAACCCCACGCCGTGCAAATTCTCGATTTTGACCGATTCGGCACCGGCCAGCCGCTTGCGGAGCCGCGAGATAAATACGTCCAGACTGCGGCCCATAAAATAATCATCGTCGCCCCAAACGGTCATCAGTAATTCGTCGCGCCGAACAACCTCGTTGGGGCGGGCCAGCAAACAGGCTAAAACGTCGGCTTCGCGCTGGGTCAGGGTTTGGGATGGCTGGCCCGCTACCATCAGCGTTAAATTGGCCCGATTAAACAAAAAACCGGCATCAACACGCGCACTTGCCACCGGTGCGCCCGCGCTTCGGCGCAGGAACACCCTGATCTTCAGAATTAATTCTTCGATACTGAACGGCTTGGTCAGGTAATCGTCGGCCCCAAGCCGCAGCCCGTGCAAACGGTCGGTGGCATCGGCCCGTGCGCTCAAAAACAAAAGCGGTACGTTGGGGTCGTGTTGCCGGATGTGCCGGGCCAGGTCGAAGCCATCGGTTTGGGTGGCGGGGTAGGGCAGGAGCATCACATCCAGGATGCAGACATCAAACCGGCCCGGCGCAAACGTTTCCCGCGCCTGCGGGCCAGTGGTGCAGTGGGTCACGGTAAATCCGGCAACTTCGAGGGTGTCTTTCGTGACAAAACCGAGGTTAATGTCGTCTTCAACGTAGAGAATCCGGGTGGTAGTCATGCTAAAATTGAAAATTCACTGCCTTGGCCGGGCGTACTGATTAGCGTCAGTTTCCAGCCGTGCGCCCGCGCCACCTGCCAAACATAATACAATCCCAGCCCGAAGCCGCTGGCCTGCCCGACCCGGCCCGATTGCGGCACCCGGTAAAATTGCCGGAATACTGTCCGTTGGTGTTCCGGCGCAATACCAATGCCGTTATCAGCCACTGATAAGGTGATTTTATCGCCCGTTTGCCGGGTTTTCAGGATAATGCAGGGCGGGTTTTCGCAGTATTTCAGGCCGTTGTCAATCAGGTTGTTCAGCACGTTTTCGAGGTGGTATCGGTCGGCAGAGACTACCGGGTTTGCGGCCCGCAAATCAAGCGAAACGTGCGGCTGATGGGCGGCTGCCACTTCCTGCAAGAGCGCGTGTACGTCTATGTCGGCGCGGTTTAGGCTCGTTTTCAATGCGTTATCGTGTTTGCCGGTTGCGCCGGCCACCTGCAACACGTTGTTGATCTGGCGTTGCAACCGACTGCTTTCTTCCTGCAAAATCCGGGCGTATTGGGCCAATCGGTCGGGTTGATTAACGATGGTGGCATCCTGCAAAACCCCGGCGACAATCTGGATGGTGGCAACCGGCGTTTGAAGTTCGTGGGTGATGGTGTTGATGAAATCGCGCTGGATTTCGGTCAGTCGCCGTTGCCGCAGCACCACCCACAGCGTGTAGCCGAAGAAAATCACGACCAGCAGCACCGCCCCCGTTGACCATAACCAGCCCGTGAGTTGCCCGGCTACAAACCGACTCCGGGCTGGAAATCGAATCCCGAAATAATACGTCAGGCCGCCAAATTTGGGCAGTTGGCAGGTCGGCGTGGTGATGCCCGGTTGCGGAGTCACGTAGTTGCCATATACCATCTGATCGGTTTGGCAGTCGTAAATGCCATATTCAAAATCAGTGATGAGGGCATGACGTTTGAGCCGGGTCTGGATGAGTGATTCGAGCGTAACGGGGTCAATCGGCGAATCGGTATTGACCACAAAATAATCGGGTGCAAGTTGGGTCACGGCGTAGCGGGTCAGCACAAAGCGGTTGAGCCGGGCCACATCACCGGCTACTTCCTGCAACGCAATCATGGCCGATTGCCGAAACTGCCGTTCGCGGAGGGCATAGACATTGCGGAGCCAAACGGCCTGCACCGCCAAAATGCCGATAATGGAAAATACCGACAGCGCGACTAAAACCCGAATCAGGCGACGAGACATAGCGTTTAAGTGGTCAGTGGTTGGTTTGCTCTGACAAATGACGCGAAGCAAATCACTACTGACCAAATTTTAACAACTCATTAACAATCATTCACTACGCCTTAACAACTGGGTAAGAAACGGGCGGGTACTTTTGTGACGATGATCATCAACAGTCTATTAAGTTCACAAAATCAAACAGTTACCATGAAACGTATCATATTTTTTGGATTATTGCTGGTCTCAGGATTGGCTTCAGTAGTGGCCATTGGTCGGCAAAACATAGCCGTATTTGGCTGGGAAACCACCAGCCATGACTTTGGCAAAATTGCGCAGGGGCAACCCGCTACGGCCAAATTTGCCTTTACCAACAAAGGCGAGGCCCCGCTTATTATTAGCAATGCCAAAGGCTCTTGTGGTTGTACGGGCGTAACGTTCACGCGGGATGCCATTCTGCCCGGTCAGTCGGGCGAGGTGTCGGCAACATTCAATGCGGCTGCGGTTGGCGCGTTCAACAAAACCGTACTGGTCGAATCAAACGCCGAGGGTGGCGCGTTCACGTTGTCGTTCCGGGGCGAGGTAGAGTAAACGGTGTTACAGGAAACGGCAAAGCCGCGAAGCGATTTGATGTGGGTACGTCAACTCGTCGCGGCTTTGCCGTTCTGTCTGCTACGTTGGCCTTACCGAACCCACGCGCCCCGGTTTTCCTCCGCAAACTGCCGGAATGTTTTTGGCGGGCGGCCCAGCACGCGGGCGATGGTGTCAGTGAGGGTGGCGGCTTTGCCTAATTTCGCTACCGTGTATAGCGCGACCATAATCAGCACAAACCCGAATTTCATTTTTTCGCGTACTACCTTTTGCCAAATAAACCGCAACATAGACGGATTGACGTAGGTTATTTTTCGACCCAAAATGTCGGTCAGTATCTCAGCTATCTCGCTGTATGCCAGGGCTTCGGGGCCGGTCAGGGTCAAGGCTGTGTTGAGGTGCCGGCCAGTGGCGAGGGCCTGGGCAGCAACATCAGCAATATCGCCTACGTCCACAAAATTAGTGCGTCCATTGCCCGCCGGAACGAAAATCTGGGAGCGGTCGCGAATTTCGGCGAGGTGCGTTGTGGTCAGGTTTTGCATGAAAAAACCGGGCCGCAGCATGGTGTAGCCCAGCCCGGCCTCCCGAATCAGGGCTTCAATTTTATGGTGTGGGGTCAGTGAATTGCCTTCTACACCTTCCAGCGATAAAAACACCACCTGCTGCACCCCGGCCTGTTTCATGGCACTAACAAAAGGCCGAAAATAGGTCTCTACATCGGCCAATGCTGGCGGACGCACAAACAACACCCGCAACACACCCACCAGCGCGGGCGCAACGGTTTCGGGTTTGGCGAAATCAAATAACACCACATCATCGGTCAGCGGGGCCAACTGGGCGCGGTTTTTTTCGGGATTCCAGTCCCCGGCTATTATCGTCAGCTCGGGGCGATTGGGGTGTGCGGCCAGTGCCGATAAGGTGGCCGAACCGACGTTGCCGAGGGGCGTAGTGATGAGAATTTTCATGCGCGGGCGTTTGTGTATGTACAACCCGTTAAACCCCCGTTCTGATGAAACGATTACCCGCTATGCTGCTGATGCTGGCTCATTTAGCCACCGGCGCGGTTTATGCTGATGTCCGGCTCCCCAAAATTTTCGGCAATTCGATGGTGCTGCAACGCCGGAAACCCATGCCGGTCTGGGGCTGGGCCGTGCCGAAAGAAAGCATTACAGTGCAGTTTGCCAACCAGACTAAAACCATAAAAACCGCGCCTGATGGCCGTTGGCAAATCAATCTCGACGCGATGGAAGCAGGCGGGCCGTTTGTGCTGACCGTGAAAGGCGCGAAAAACAGTATCGAGATTACCGATGTGCTGGTGGGTGAGGTCTGGATTTGTTCCGGCCAGTCGAACATGGAATGGAGAGTGGCCCAGACCAACAATGCCAGAGCCGAAATCCGGGCTGCCAAATACCCGACTGTCCGGCAGTTTCTGGTGAAAAAAGACCTGAGCCTGACTCCAAAAGATGATATTGCTGAGGGGAGTTGGTCTATATGCAGCCCGCGAACAGTACCCGATTTTACGGCGGTTGGCTACTTTTTTGCCCGTGAACTAAGCCAGAAACTCAACGTGCCGATTGGACTCGTGAACACCTCCTGGGGCGGCACCCACTCCGAAACCTGGACCAGCCGCGAAGCCCTCCTGCGCGACGATGAACTCCGCCAACCCGCCGAAAACATCCCGACCGACGTGGATGGAATCAGGCGCAGCGGCATGGCCCGAATTGAGAAACTGATTCTGAATCAGCAGGGTAGCCTGCCCACAGCCGCCGAAGCCAGCACCTGGGCTAAACCCGATTTTGATGCAACGAACTGGAAAACGGGCAACCAGCCCGGCGACTGGGAATGGTATGGCCTGCCCGTGTTAGACGGTGTGGTGTGGTTTCGGCGCGAGGTTATCATTGACGAAGGAGCCGACCTGACCAACCTGACGTTGCACCTCGGCGCAGTTGACGATGCCGACTCTACCTACGTAAACGGGCAGTTGATTGGCAGCACCAACGCATACGGCGGAGAGCGCAATTATACCCTGCCCGCCGGATTGGTGAAACCGGGCCGCAATGTGATTGCTGTGCGCGTAACCGACACCGGCGGAGGGGGGGGCTTGATGGGGCCAGCCGCTAAAATGGAACTCGAAGGCCCCGGCTTTCAGCTATTTTTATCGGGGAAATGGCAATACCGCGTGGCGCAGGTGTTCGAGAGTTCATACAAACCGGGGCCAAACACCTACGCCACCCTGCTCTTCAATGCCATGCTCAAACCCTTGATTCCCTACGCCATTGGTGGCACCATCTGGTATCAGGGCGAGAGCAATGCCAGCCGCGCCAACCAGTATCGGCGGGCGTTTCCGATGATGATCCAGGACTGGCGTACCCGCTGGGGCTACGATTTCCCGTTTCTGTTTGTACAACTGGCAAACTTTAATTCGGCGGGGGGCAACAGCTCGACAGGCAGCGCGTGGGCCGAACTCCGCGAAGCCCAGACCATGACCCTGAGCCTGCCCAATACCGGTATGGCCGTCACGTCTGACATCGGTGAATCGGCTGATATTCACCCCCGCAACAAACAGGACGTGGGTAAACGGTTAGCCGCCGAAGCCCTGCGGGTGGTTTACAATCAAGAAAAACAGGCCACTGCCGGCGCATCGCCCGTCGAAGCGTCCACCGTTGAAGCGTCGACCGGGCCGCTATTCAGCAAGATGGAACTAACGGAAAAACGCGCTGTGCTGACCTTCAACCACGTTGGGAGTGGCCTGATGGTGAAAGACCGATACGGCTATCTGAAAGGCTTTGAACTGGCCGGCCCCGACCAGAAATTTTACTACGCCCAGGCCCGCATCGAAGGCAACCGCGTAATTGTGCAATCTGAAGCCGTTGCCGCGCCCGTTGCCGTGCGCTACGGCTGGGCCGACGACAATGGCGACGTGAACCTCTACAATCGCGAGGGTTTTCCGGCAGTACCGTTCCGCACTGATTTGTGGAAAGGAATTACGGAAGGCGTGAAGTTTTGAGTAGCGTGTAGCGCGGGTAGAAACCCGCGAGTTGATACCGATTAATTCAATAACCGCTTGCGGGTTTCCACCCGCGCTACACGCTAACCACTAATTTTTCATTTCCTGCCTTCGCATCGGCATGGCATCCACAACCCGGCATAGTTCGTCGGGGTCAATGGGGCGGGAAAAGGTCTGCTTCACCCCGCCATCTTTGCCGATGAGCCAGCCGATAAACACCGTGTTGGGATCGAGCCGGAATTTTTGTACCAAAAATTGCCGATCTACCGGGTTCATGTCCTCGTTCACTAACACAAGTACATCCATGTCGCGCTCGGCGAGTTGGTCTTTCCAGAGCGCCAGCCTCTGCTCCTGCACGGTAAGGTCGAACCGGCGAGACCGCTGGCCGAAGAGCAACACTACGCGCCGTTCAGACACTTTATTTGTCAGCGTGGCCCGCAGCGATTGGGATTGATTGGTTGGTTCCATGAGTTGGGATTGAGACAGAATCAGATTCAGGAGAAAGATAAAGGGAATTTGTATCATGTCAGCCCCAGGTTTACAACAAATCTTCTGTCCGTTCGAGGAGCAAAATCGAACCTTGCGGCACAATCACATACGTCTCGTTTTCGTATTCGAGTTCAATGGCATTGCGCTGGAGGTAAATGGCTAAATCACCTTCCTGCGCCTGCAACGGCATATATTTCACTCGTTCTTCGGTTTCTTTCCAGGGTTCGTCGTCGGTTGGCACCGGAATCGGGTAGCCCGGCCCCACCTTAATCACCCATCCCGACTGTACCTCTTCTTTCTCGGTCACGGTCGGTGGCAGATACAGGCCGCTACCCGTGCGGTCGGTTGGGTTTTTGGGTTGAATCAGCACCCGGTCGCCTACCACGAGCAGACGTTTCAGTTTGTTATCGGCGGTTATATTCGTCATATCAGGTAACAGTTAGCAGTGACCAGCTATCAATAAACAGGTTCTTGGATAATGAGGGCAACTTTCGGGCGAGAATACATGATTAGCCAAAATGTCAGATTTTAAACCATCTTTTTATCTACAAACTGACAGTTACTAACTGATAACTGTTCATTGAATTACGGAACCGGATCATAGCCATGCCCGCCCCAGGGGTGGCACCGGCTAATGCGTTTCAGGCCCAGCCAGCCGCCCCGAACCGGGCCGTGTTTCTGAACGGCCTCGATCATGTATTGCGAGCAAGTGGGCGAATACCGGCAGGCATTGGGGAAAAACGGCGAAACCGCACCCTGATACACCCGCACCAGTCCAATTAATACCATCTTCATCATCGGCGTTGACCGGCAACCGGCAAAGGCACTTATCTTTGCCAGACCCAATTAAGTCAGGAAACACTCAAAAAACGGTTATGCTTCAATATATTATCTGGGATGTAAACCCCGAAATTTTCCACATCGGTTCCTTTTCAGTCCGTTGGTACGGCTTGATGTTTGCCATGGGTTTTCTGATCGGGATGCAGATTATGACCCACATCTTCAAAAAAGAGGGGAAACCCGTTGCCGACACCGACGCGTTACTGCTCTACATGGTGATTTCGACGGTGATTGGCGCGCGATTTGGCCATTTTTTGTTTTATGAACCCGAAGTTCTCCTCAAAAATCCACTACAGGTAATTTTGCCACCGTTTGCCGGGCTTGCCAGTCACGGGGCCACTATCGGTATTTTACTGGCCCTTTGGCTGTACTCGCGCCGGAAATCAAGCGTTGACACTGGCCAGACGTTTTTGTGGATTACCGACCGGATTGTGATTACGGTGGCACTCGGCGGGGCATTTATCCGGCTCGGCAACCTGATGAACTCCGAAATTGTGGGCCGCCCAACCGATGTTCCCTGGGGTTTTTTGTTTATTGACAACGAGGAGTTTGAGAAAATCCCGCGCCATCCGGCCCAACTCTACGAATCGCTGTCGTGCTTTGTATTGTTTTTTGTGCTTTTAGCAATCTGGAACCGCCTTCGGGGCCAAACCCCGCGCGGGATGTTGCTGGGTATTTTCCTGATTTTTATCTTCACCCTGCGGTTTTTCTACGAGTATCTGAAAGAGAATCAGGTAGCTTTTGAGGATAGCCTGCCCCTTAATATGGGCCAGATTCTGAGTATCCCGGCGGTGCTGCTCGGTATTTTCTTTGTCTGGAACAGCTACCGGAACCGCCAAACGCTGGTGTAATGTAATCTCTCTATGAAACTCTCCGAAACCCTCTTACTATCTGCCTCGTTGGGGTCGCTGGCGTTGTGGGTGCTGGAGTTTTGGCGCACCTCATTTATTGATAGCTACTGGCTCCTGATGGCTGTTACGGCTTTTCTGTTTACGTTTTTGTATATGCGGCAACGGCGGATTCTGCGCGAAAAAAACACGCCCGCGCCTGCTAAACCGAAAGCTACCAGGCCTCTTGCATCACTCGCTAAACCTCGAAAAAAGAAGTAAACCTCATGCTGATTCTCTTGCTTGGTGCCGTATTGTCGTTGATCTTAGCCGGATTCTTCTCGGCGGTCGAGATGGCGTACCTGTCGGTGAACCGGCTTTATTTTGAGCTGCACGGG
>JBBRUV010000091.1:0-14652 GCA_038247465.1 Cytophagales bacterium | reverse complement strand
CTTTACCGCCAGAAAACCCGGTTTTTAGAGACTGATTATGAAGGCTTGTATGCCACCGTCCGCACCCAAATCAGGCAGCGTAGTTTGCTACTACTGTTTACTAACTTCGAGACTGTCAATGCGTTACGTCGGCAATTGCCCTACCTCCGGCGCATTGCCCGCGACCATTTATTGCTGGTCATCTTTTTCGAGAACACCGAACTACGCACCCTGTTAGAGAAACCTGCCGTTACGACCGAAGAAGTCTATCTGAAAACTATTGGCGAAAAATTTGCCTACGAAAAGCGGCAGATTGTGAAAGAATTGCAGCAATACGGCATCCAGAGTATTCTGACGGCCCCGCAAAACCTGACGGCCAACACAGTGAATAAATACCTTGAACTAAAGGCGCGGGGTATGATTTAGTTTTTTTATTGCTTTACTACCCGCAGCGTTTGTTTTACCTGGTTGTCGGCCTGAATCACAACCTGATACACGCCCGGCGCGGCATCACCCAGGCTTAGGCGGGTTTCGTGCAGGCCGGTTTGCCCGTCTATCGGTTGGCTCATCATCTCTCGTCCGGCTGCATCCACAATTTTTACGGCCAGTTTTGGTTCGGCAGTGGTCAGGGTATAGCGCAGGGTAAACTCGCGGGCGGTTGGGTTCGGGTAGGCTAAGACGGTTTCGGCAACAGGTTCGGTGGCGGTTATGTAGCTGTTAATCAAACCATAAACATTGATCCGGTTCGAGAATGTAGCCATATAAACCCGGCCATTAGCCACAACGGGCGGGTTAAACTTGGCGAATGTTCCCACATCATCGCGGGCTTTCAGGTTCTCACTCGTCCACAAAACGCGGCTAATATCGCGGGCATCATAGGCCGCTAAGGTGCCGGGGCGCAGCATTTGGTTGGCATCGCCGGAGGTGGCATAGCAGGCCCACAGAATTCCGGTTCCGGCCCGGTCGCCATTGCTCGAACTACTCAGGCTCGCGCCGGGCATTCCGTAGTCTAATTTCCGGGCGGCAATAGCTGGACTATCGTTGAATCTGTTGTTTTTTCGGTCGAACCGAAACTGCCGCATCTGATCGCTTTCGGCCCAGACGTACAAAAACTCGCTGGTATCGCTTTTCATATACACTGGCGTTCCATGCACGTGGCGGTTGTAAATATTTTGCAGGTTGGCATAAATCCGCTGTTTCACTGCCGAATCGCCAAAGGCAAATTTGCCGAGGTTCCGGGTGTCATTTACATATACTTTCCCTTCTTTTGAGCCAGACAGCACCAGGTTGGTGTTCGGAATAATCAGCACGCCATTTACGCCGTAGTCTAAATCGTCGCGTTCGAGCGCGTCATAATTTGCGGGCGTAAAAAAATCCAGCACTTTCAGGTCGGGCGATAGTTTAATCAGGCTTTCGCTGCGGTTAATCGGGTCATTTCTCGATACAGAACTCCCCGCCGACCCATTACCAGTGCTAATATAGATGTTGCCATCAGAGTCAACGGTTGGCCCGGCTCCACTCATCCAGATACCACCGTTATAGCCATTTGGCGTAACATTATAAACGTATTTGTTTGCCAGCGTCTTAGCGTCAAACCCGATCACCCAACCATGATACGGCCCCCAGTCGCAGTGCGAAGCCCACGACACATATACCACGCCTTTGTGGAGCAACAACGCCGGGCGGGGGTTGTGTTTTTGAGCCTCGAACGCCAGTTTCCCGCCTGAACTCCCGGCTCCGGTTCCATTAATCGTGGCCGCAATAATAGCCGGACTGTTAGCCCGATGCCGACCCGTCGTTAAATCCAGCGCGTTCATCAATTGCTCAAACCGCCCCGATGCACTGATATGCCGACTGACGACATACAGCGTGGCCGAAACCGTATCAATCACTGGCGTACCCACGATACCCATGTTGCCGCTGAAATCCAGATACTTACCGTCGCAGGCACGGGTCATATCGGTGTTGCGAGGAGGGCGGGTATTGGCAGGAGTAAGGCTCACCTGCCAGAGCGGATCTCCATAACGGTCGGCATCGAAGGCATACACCGAATTGTTGACCGTTGCCACAAATAAGACATTTTTCGTACTTCCTCCGATAGATAGGTTCGCAACAACCATTGGCTGGGCATATAGCTGATCGTCAACGGATTGAGAATACAACTTGCCGAACAAAGGGCCGGTAACATTTTGGGTCGTCAACGTTTTCTCACGCGAATTCCAGCCGAGCCGGTCATTGCCGTAGCGGTGCGTCCAGACTGAAACAGGTTGGGCGATGGCTTGTTGAAGAAATAAAGAGAGAAGTATAATGTTGGCGAAGCGCATAAGTTTTAGGATTTTAGAACCTAAATGTATGAAAAAACCCCCGGCGAAAAGCCAGGGGAAATGAATTTCATTAATCCTGATTGTCTATGCCAACTCCTTCAACCGCGCCCGTTCGACCGAGCGAGACACCAGAATGCTGAGTTCATACAAGCCCATGAGCGGTAACGCAACTAAAACCTGACTATAAATATCGGGCGAGGGCGTGATAATACCGGCCACAATCAAAATCACGATCCAGGCGTGTTTGCGGTAGGTTTTCATAAACTTCGGAGTCAGGATACCCACTTTCGATAGTACAAAGGCCACAATCGGCATCTGAAACATCAACGCGCAGCCTAACGCCAACGTAATCACAACACCGATATAAGACGTAATATCAAACTGGTTTTTGATTTGATCAGAAATAGTATAGTTCGCTAAAAAGTTGATTGCCAGTGGCGTAACGATAAAATAGCCAAATGCCAATCCAACCAAAAACAGGAACGATACATAGAAAACTCCTCCGCGAGCCGCCCGTTGTTCGGTTCGTTTGAGACCCGGCTGAATGAACCGCCACAATTCCCAGAACGCATACGGAAAGGCAAAACAAAGACCAATAATCAGCGACGACGTGAGCGACATCGTAAATTGGTCGGCCATACCGAGAGCCTGCAACTGAAAATCGAGTTTCTTAACGCATAAATCGGCATAGCCCGTCGCGTCTGAGAGTTTGCAGAGTTGCCGGTACGTCCAGAAGTCAGCCCGCGACGGAGCCAGAATTACATCATTAAAAATCTGCTTAATGAATATAAAGGCGGTTATCGCAAACACTAATATTGCACCAACAGCCCGAATCAGGTGCCAGCGCAGTTCTTCGAGGTGTTCGATAAACGTCATTTCCCGGCCCTCGCCGAGATCACCGTGTGGCTCTTCGTCAAGTAAACGGTCTTCAAAAGCCTGGTCAAGTGCCATTTTATATCGGTTTTAGGTTTACAGTTTTATCTTCGGCCTGTGTCTTCACGGGCTGGCTGTATATACCTGATTTATAGCGGCCTGTGAAAACACAGGCCGAGGAAATACTAACTATCCACCACGAACCGGATTTACGCAAACAACGGAAAATCCTTCATCCACAGATTAATTTCCTCCCGAACGGCCCCGATTTTCTGGTCATTGTTGTGGTTCATCAGCACCTCGTCAATATATACGACAATCCGTTCCATGTCCGATTCGTTCAGGCCGCGTGTGGTCATGGCGGGCGTACCAACGCGCATCCCCGACGTTACCATCGGCGAACGGTCGTCAAACGGAACCATGTTTTTGTTAATGGTGATGTCGGCTTTGATGAGTGTGTTTTCGGCTAATCTTCCGGTCAGATTTTTCGAGTGTAAGTCAATCAACATCAGGTGGTTATCGGTGCCGCCCGAAATAATCTGGTAGCCCCGATCTACAAACGCCGTTGCCATTGCCTGCGCGTTGGCCTGTACGCGCCGGGTATAATCGGCAAAATCGTCGGTCAGGGCTTCGCCAAACGCAATGGCTTTAGCCGCAATAATGTGTTCGAGCGGCCCGCCCTGTGTACCAGGAAACACGCCGGAATCAAGCAACGACGACATCATCCGTAGTTCACCTTTCTGGGTTTTGATACCAAACGGATTCTCAAAATCGTGCCGCATCATAATCAGACCACCCCGTGGCCCGCGCAGGGTTTTGTGGGTGGTGGTGGTGATGATGTGGCAATGTTCGAGCGGATCGTTCAGTAAGCCTTTGGCAATCAGGCCGGAGGGGTGCGAAATATCAGCTAAAAGCACCGCCCCGATGCTGTCGGCGATGGCCCGGAGCCGGGCGTAGTCCCAATCGCGCGAGTAGGCCGAGGCTCCGCAGATCATCATTTTGGGCCGTTCGCGGTGGGCGGTTTCTTCTACTTTGTTGTAGTCAATTACGCCTGATTCCTGCTCTACGCCGTAGAAATGGGGCCGGAAATATTTGCCTGAAATATTGACCGGCGAACCATGCGTGAGGTGGCCACCGTGCGCCAGATTAAAACCCAGAATGGCATCGCCGGGGTTCAGACAGGCTACAAAAACCGCTGTATTGGCCTGTGCGCCAGAGTGCGGCTGCACGTTGGCCCAGGTTGCACCAAACAGGTCTTTCACCCGGTCAATGGCGATTTGCTCAATTTGGTCAACTACTTCACAGCCACCGTAGTAGCGTTTGCCGGGTAGTCCTTCGGCATATTTATTGGTCAGTACGCTCCCGGCGGCTTCCATTACGGCGGGCGACGTAAAGTTTTCCGAAGCGATGAGTTCAATACCGGATTCTTGCCGGTGGTGTTCCTGGGCGATGAGGTCGAAAATCTCGGTATCGCGGGCGATTTCAGTTGCAGTTATCATAAGTACAAAGATACAATGTAGAGACGCAATACTTTGCGTCTCACCGCCGGATGGTATGGTAGAAGAAAAGTTTCTATCCCAAACCATCCGGCGGTGAGACGCAAAATAGTGCGTCTCTACAAAATCATCGAATTGTCAAAATTTCGGGCAGGACAATTGGCGGCTTTTCTTCCGGTTCCGTTTCGTTTTGCCTTCGAGCGGGTCAAAAATATACGACAGCGATATTTCGTGCGCCCCGCCACTGGCCATACCCAGCGACGAAATCGTAGCATCGTAGCTGTAGCCAATCGAGAATTTATCCTGCCGATAGCCGACCAGAAACGCCAGTGCATCGTTGTTGTTGATGTTCTGGACGTATTTTTTGACGGGTAAACCGCGATACCAAACGCCCAGCGTTAGGGGTGAATAGGTCAGATACGCACCGAGGTCAACCTGATCGTACTTGCCCTGGAACTTGTACAGAAACGCGGGCGAGATGCTGATTTCGCGATCCATTTCGTCGCCTAAGCCGGTGAATCCAGCCAACGGAATCCGCAAGCCACCGTGAACGCTGCCTTTGATGGGCAACCGGGTTAGGTCTCCCACAAAAAAGCCCTGACTGGGCCGGTTGATGTGGTGCGCCGATGCACCAATCCAGAACCAGTCGGAGTAATACAAACCGCCGGTCGAGAAATCAACATAGCTGTTTTTGGGTTGGCCGCCAGTCAGAATCGGATCACGCGATGGAGTGCCGGTGAAACCCTGACTGGTAATCTGATCGCCAAAGGTCAGGCCGAAATAATTGATGTTCCGGTTTACATACGATGCCTGCACACCGAGTCGCACAGTCGAATTTTCGGTGATACCAAACTGATACGCATACAGGCCGCTGATTTCGGTGGAGCGAATTTGCCCCTGTCCCTGATTGTCGTTAAGTACCATCAGGCCAATGCCGCTGTTCAGGCTGGGTATATAATGGTCAACGGAAGCCAACGAAGTCACGTAATTAGTAATGGCGGGCCACTGATTGCGGTAATTGACCGTCACGCGTGGAGCCAAAGCCGAACCCGTAAAAGCGGGATTCAGATACAACGGAGCCGCATAAAACTGCGTAAATTGAGGGTCCTGGGCCATCGCTGACCAACTGCACAGGAGACTCAGCCCCCACAAAATGTATCGCTTGCACATAATCAGAGAGTTCTCGTAGAGTGTCCTTGCAGAAAGGTTGCCAGCAAAACCACGCGAAGCAACGTCTGGGGCTAAATGAGCGTTAAAGTTAGTCAAAATCAAATTAGCCGGTCAGCCGGTCAATGGATAAAATTTCGGTATGCTGTTTTCGTTCTGAATAACGTAATGCCCCCGTTATCTGTTATGCAAAGACCGGAAAATGAACGGGGCAATCTCTCAACAACATCAATGACTACGCGCTTTTACGTGAGAATGTGGGGAATTGGGCTGATGCTATTGGCATTGGCGGGCGTAGCGGTTGCACAAACCACGCCGGGCGCATCTACGCCCGGATCAGCTACATCGGTGGGTATAAAAGCAAGAAGTCTCTGCCTGCCCGATGCCTCATGCAAAGATGCTACGGGCGCCCAATTCTCTGATACAACCAATACCGCCACCGCCTGGCTCTGGAATTTCGGCGACCCAACGAGCGTGACCGGCAACACGGCCACCACCCCAATTGCTAACCACGCCTACTCAACACCCGGCCCAAAAACGGTTGTGCTGAACAGAACGCTCACAAACGGCAGCCCCGAATCGGTTACGTTTACGGTTAGGATTAATGTGCCGCCCCCGCCGTTTCAAAATTGGCGCACCGACACCACTATCTGCGCCGGTCAGAAAATTACGCTTGACCCATACCCAACGGGCGCACCAACTGGCAAATTTGGCTATCTCTGGTATCCAAAAGGCGATAGTACGCAAACAATTCGGGTTGACAGTTCGGGGTGTTATTCAGTCGAGGTACTGGATTCGCTGTCGGGTTGCACCGTGCAGGATCGGATCAACGTGGCGGTTTGTCCCGAAAGATCACAGGCACAGGGCGTAAAATGGTACTTTGGCAGCAACGCCGGGCTTGATTTTTCGGGTGGTAGTCCGCAGCCAATTGACAACGGCAACCTGAATACGCTCGAAGGCGCGTCGTCTATCGCCGATACAAAAGGAAAACTACTATTTTATACCGACGGAATCCGGGTGTATGACCGCAACGGCGGCATTATGCCCAGCATTCCGGCCAGCAACACGGCCACCCTCGGCGGCAATACACGCTCCACGCAATCGGCCCTGATTGTACCAAAACCGACCTGCAAAGGCTGCGAATACCTGTATTACGTCTATACCACGTCAGAGATAAACGGCTCTCAACAACTGACATACAGCATTGTGGATATGCGCCGAAACCGGGGTAACGGAGCCATTATCGAGAAAAATATTCCCGTTGCCCAGAATATCCCCAGTACCGAACGCTCGGCATCCGTCCGCAACGACCGTGATTCGACGTATTGGGTCATCACCCACGATTTTGGCTCGAACGTTTTCCGGGTAACGCATCTGACTAACGCCGATTCGCCGAGTTCAAAAACATTTGCCGTTGGTTTGCCCAACAGCACGAGCGCACAGGGCGAAGGCTACCTGAAAATTGGCCCGGCAGACACGAGCAGTGCCAAAAGAGCCGTCCGTCCGTTGGCCAACGTTGTGCCGGGGCCACCGCGTAATTTTCTTCAGATTCTGACCTTTAACGACTCCACAGGAACCGTGACCGGCCCGCCCCGCACCATTGACCTCGGCCCAGCCCCGCCCCGTGCCTACGGCGTGGAGTTTGCGCCCGACGGCAAAAGCGTGTACGTCTCGATGGTGGCCGATACCGCAGCCGACGGGCGGCAGTTGGGGCAGTCGTTTATTTATAGATTCGATATTTCGACGCGAGACCCTGACCCCATCGTTGACTCCACGAACATCGCCCGCTCAAAAACCACCGTTGACAGCAGCACCACCCGGCAATACGGGGCCTTGCAGATTGCGTCAGACAACAAAATTTATGTAGCCGTGAAGGGCGCGGGGTCGCTGGGCGTGATCGAAAACCCAAACGGCGGCCTGCTTGATAGCCTGCGGTTTAACCCGGCGGGTCAATCGCTCGGCGGTAAAATCAGTCAGTTCGGATTGCCGAATCAGGTCGCGCAGTTTAACAATCAGTCGAGTGGCCCGGCCCTAACCCACGCCGACACCTGCGCCAACCAACCGACCACGTTTAATATTGGCCCCAACTGCCCCAAACTTAAGGAACAATACACCCTGAATTTTGGCGATGGCTCGGCCCCGAAATCGTTTACGCAGGCATCGCCACAAACACACACCTACACCCGGCCCGCGTCATATACAGCCTCGCTTCGAATTGTAACCATGAGAAGCGACGGCGGTATTTGTAAAGACACCACTATTTTTGACCCGCTCACGATTGTTGAAACACCCCAAAGTTTCAGTCTGGGGCCAAACCAGCGGGTTTGCAAACCCAGCGTTGACCTGACGATTAATACCAGAGCCTCGATTTATGTTTGGATTGTGAACGGGCGGGTAGCGGGTCGGCAACAGAAAATCACGATCAGGGGCCCCGGTTTTTTTGACGTAATAGGTTTGGCGGCCAACGGCGGCTGTTTTCAGGCCGATACCGTACTTGTGCAGATTCAGCCCCCGCCAACGCTTGACCTCGGTCCAAACGTGACGCTTTGCGCGGGCAGCAGCACTACCCTCACCGTGCCGCAACAAACCTGGAACGCCTTTCAGTGGAGCAACGGCACTGCGCAGCGCGGCAACGTAGTAACACGGCCCGGTCTGTATAGCGTTACGGCACAGAACGCGGCAGGGTGCGAAAACTCCGATAGCATCCGGGTTTTTGAAACGCCCCGCCCCCAACTGCGGGCCGTTATCGGCAACCCAACCGGCTGCACCCTTGCCGACGGGTTTATCGAACTCACGCCGGTTCCGGGCGGAACCTATTCATTCGCCTGGAGCAGTAGTGGTACTACGCCTATCTCGTTGACGACCACTGTAAACCGCATTTCGACGCTGACCGAAAACGTGTATCGGGTGCGGGCCACGAATGAAAACCAGTGCGTTATAGACAGTGCCTTCACGTTAAAATCTCCGGCTAATCTGCTCAGAATCACGCCCGTTCCCGGTGTTGCGCTGTGTTCTCGGCCCGGCTCCGGCTCGGCCACGCTGACCATTCAGGGCGGCACACCAACCGGCTTTACGTGGCGCAACAATGCGGGCGCGAGCGTTGGTCAGGCCCAAACGCTGACGGGTGTGCAAAGCGGCACATACAGCGTAGAAGCCAGCGATACGGGCGGTTGCCGGGCGTTTGCCACCAACATTGTTATCCGGTTAGACAGCACTGGTTTTGCCGCTCTCGGCCCCGACCGGGGCAAGTGCGTAAACGACACGATTCTGCTGATTCCGAGCGGGGCCACTGTTGCGGGTAACGTTTTTCAGTGGAGTACGGGCCAAACCACGCCAACCATCAGCGTCAGTGCGCCGGGCAGTTATTCAATTGTGGTCAGAAATACGGTGAATGGCTGCGTCGGGCGCGGTGTAGTAGCGTTGCGGTTCAATCCCAAACCCGACGTTACGGCTGGCCCGGCGGTCTCGGTTTGCCAGTCGAACCAAGCCATTCAGTTGACAGGCAATACCCCGGCGGGCGGTTTCTGGCTCGGAACCCGCACCGATTCAACCGGGCGGTTTACGCCGGGCGTTGGCGTTGGCGGCACCGCGCCCGCGCCAGTGTCCGTAACGTATTCGTTTAGCCGGGACGGCTGCGCCAACACGGCGACTAAACTCCTCAGCGTCAGCCCAATTCCGCAAGTCAGTGCCGGGCCGGATGCGGTTTTCTGCGCCGGCAGCCCACAGGCAGTTTTGGCAACGGGTACGCCCGGCGTGGCCTTCACATGGTCAAACGGCACGAGCGGAGCTGCCCTGCGCCCACCGTCGTCTGGCACGTATGTAGTTACGGGGCTGGCCGCTGGCTGCCCGGCGCGAGACACGGTAGTGGTGACGGTGAACGCGGCTCCGCAGGTCAATCTATTACCCGAAGCGTTTATCTGCGTTGGCGATGCGGGCAGCACGGTTCTCACGGCAACGGGACAAACAACCGGCGTTCGGTTTGCGTGGGCCACCAGCACCGCCGATACCACGCGCTCATTATCGGTAAGCCGGACGGGGCAATACGGTCTCGTGGCAACTAACCGCCTGACCGGCTGCCGAACCAATCTGCAAACCCTGGTAACTGACCGTTGCGAACCCCGCGCCTTTGTGCCAACGGCCTTCACACCCAATGGCGACGGCGTGAACGATGTTTTGGAGGTTTTCACGGCCTACACGACCGATTATGAATTACAAATTTTCAATCGGTGGGGCGAGGTGATTTTTGCCACCACCAGCCCCGAATTGAAGTGGGATGGTGTTTATAAAGGCGAAAAATACCCGCCGATGCTGTATGCGTATGTTATCAACTATGGTGCGGCTTATTTCCCCGACCGCCCCCGCGTTACCCGGCGCGGCTCAGTCCTGATTATTCGGTGAGTATCGTGAAATGATTGATATTACGACAGGAAAACTTCGACATTGAGTTTGTGTATGCTGATTGGCAATCAGAGTAGAGCATACTTACGCATTTATCAAGGTAGAGACCGACTTACATACGCTAAGTTTGAAGATACGATTGGCTTCAACATTGGGAAGTCATTAAAGAATTATTTTGAAGCTCCTCGATTAGAAGACAACCTCAACGAAATTAATCTCCGACAGCAATTTCGGCAAGATTTGGATATGCTGTTTCACCGCGAAACTAACGCACATACTTACCTTATTGCAGGCACGAGTACATTAGTTGCTTTTCCTGACTCATTTGAACGAGTTATTGAACAGGAAATTGAAAAACTTATTGAAAACGAAGTGAAAGACCAAGATTTTGAGAAGAGGCAGCGAACAGGGAACGAACGACTTATCTATCAATTTGTACAATGGTCAAAAGGGGTTCGTAATAACTTTTAAAATAACGGCCAGACCTTTCAATAAGTCGGGCGTAGTCTGAACAATACTTCGGCAACCCGTTTGATAGAGAAGATTACTAAAACCATACTGAAAGGAAATTATTAAAGTACAGAATCAGGCGAGCAGATTAAAATGAATAGTAGCCATTTAAGTGTTTCGTTAAGAGATGCGTCATCAGGGCAACAAGAAGTTTTGCGAATTTTACAGGGAGTTTTCCTGTCGATTGAATTACGAAATCGAAAAGAATCCTTTGTCGTTGAAGAACCAGAAACTCATCTTTATCCATTGGCACAGAAGGAGTTGATGAATGATTTTGCCGTTTTTTTTAAATAACATTCCGCAAAGCAAATTGATTGTTACTACCCATAGCCCTTATATTCTGGCTTGTATAAATATATTGCTTTTTGCTCATTATATTTCAAAGGAGACAGGGAGTCAAGACCGCATTGCGAACGATGTTCCAAGAGATTATTGGTTAGACGCACAGTAATTTACTGCTTATTCACTCGGCCAACAAGAAGCATACTGCATAAATATTAAAGACATTGATACTGATCTAATCAATCAAAACTATTTAGATACAATTTCTGAACAGTTAGGTATTCAGTTTCAAGATTTATATGACTTACTGACGGAACAAATAGCATGACTAACTATTCAGAAAATCTTGAGCAATTGAACCGTTTAGTTACCCGAAATCAACACGCCATACAGGAAATAACAACTTCCACATTTTGGCTTTCAGATGAGAAACAGGCTGACGGCCAGCAATAAGATTGAAATTGGATTTGTCTCAGTCCATCAGTGGCTGAAAATCTCACAAAGTCAGAATGATACCTGTCATGTTGTCCCAATTGACGGTAACGGAGGGGTTTTTCACATTGAACGGCTAAGAACTGACGAGTAAGACAAAACCATAGCCACAATAACCCGGTGCTGATTATTCGGTAATCTTCCTGTTTTTGCTCCGTTTGCCCCCGTTTAAACCGGGGGCAAACGGATTATGGCTTCTTCACCAACAGCACTACATTCTCTACGTGGTGCGTGTGCGGAAACATATCAACCGGCTGCACGTCGGCAACGGCATATTGCGCACTGAGCCAGTTCAGGTCGCGGGCCTGGGTGGCGGTGTTGCAACTGACATAAACAATCCGGGCGGGCGCGGCCACCAGCAACTGCTGCACAACGGCTTCGTCCATACCGGCGCGGGGCGGGTCGGTAATTACTACGTCAGGCTTGCCGTGTTGGGCAAAAAAGTCGGCGGTCAGTAACTTTCTCATATCGCCCGCAAAAAAACTGGCATTGGTAATACCGTTGACTTCGGCGTTGACGCGGGCATCCTGCACTGCCGACTCAACGTACTCGATACCAATCACTTGCCCGGCCTTCCGTGCCACAAACAGGGCAATGGTTCCGGTGCCGGTGTAGAGGTCATAAACCCGTTCGCGGCCCGTTAGCCCGGCCCAGTCGCGGGCTATTTTATACAGTTCGTGAGCTTGCTGGGCGTTGGTTTGGTAAAATGATTTTGGCCCCACCCGAAACGTCAAAAACCGGCCATCGGCATCGGGCATCTGCTCTTCGATGTAGGGTTTTCCGGCCCAGTTCACCACCTCCAGGTCGGCGTAGGTATCGTTTAATTTCTGATTAACAATGTAATTCAGCGATGTTATCTCCGGGAAAGCCGCATAGAGCAACGAAAGCAGCTTTTCGAGCGTATCCGAGTACGGATGCGCTACCTGCAACGTTACCATGAGTTGCCCCGTGCTGATGGCCGTGCGAATGATAAGTGTCCGCAGAAAACCAACGTGCGATTTGAGGTTGTAGAGCGTCAGGTCTTCGCGCATCACATAGTCGGTAAGCCAGAGCCGAACGGCGTTCGAGGGGTCGGGCTGGAGGTAACAGTGCTGAATCGGCAGCACCTTGTCGAAACGTTTCGGCACGTGAAACCCGATGGCCCGCTGATCTATTTTCGCGTCGGTCTGCACTTCGGTTTCGGTGAGCCACCGGCCATCGGCACAGGTAAATTCGAGTTTGTTGCGGTAATAACGGGTTTGCTCGGCGGCCAGGATGGGCCTGATTTCGGCATCGCCAAAGCCAGGCAGCGTCACTTTACCGATACGCGTGAGGTGGTCAATCACCTGTTGTTGTTTGAAGCGAAGTTGTTCGTCGAGCCGGATATGTTGCCATTTGCAGCCACCGCAAACCCCGAAATGTTCGCAAAACGGCTCGGTACGCAGAGCCGAGAATTCAAGAATCTGATCGGCAACGGCCTCGCGAAATTGCTTTTTGGTGTTCATGATTCGCAGGTCAACCACATCGCCGGGGGCCACGCCGGGCAGGCCCGACCGGGGTTCAACAAACACCACCCCATCGGGTGTTCGGGCAAGGCATTTGCCTTCAGCAGCGACATCGTCTATGCGAACTGCCGAAAGACGTTCTATTTTATGAGTTCGTTTACGCATTGTTCCGAGAAAAAGACGCTAATTTAGTAGGCCAATTCGGTTGAGACCAACCCGCCCCTGTTTATGACTATTCTTTACCGGCTCCGGCCCACTTTTCTGCTCGTTATCGGGCTGTTTTTGGGTCTTTCCCAGGCTCGTGCCACGCACATTGTTGGGGGCGAGATTGAATTACAATACCTCGGAGCCAACCGCTCTTTCACGCACCGCGTCAACCTGAATTTATATTTCGACGATATTTTTGGTGCGAGTGGTGCCAAAGACCAGAACGTAACGCTATTTATCTTTCGCAAGCGCGACAATATGTTGATGTCTCCCCTCACCCTACCCCTCATCAGCGACACATTCATCAGTTATTCCAATCCGCTCTGCGCCAATACGTCGGGCGGGGTGCGTACCCGGCTCATCCGGTATTCGGCAGACCTGTCGTTTTCGCAAGAATTGAACGACCCCGGCGGCTACTACATGGTTTGGGAACGCTGTTGCCGCAACAATGTCATCACCAATATTGTCAGTCCAGAGTCCACCGGCTCGGCGTTTTATTTAGAATTTCCGGCACCGTACAACGGTGGAACCACGTTTGCCAACTCGTCGCCGGTGTTTGGCATTGCCAAAGGCGATTATATCTGCACAAATCGGCCATTTAGTTTTGATTTCAGCGCGAAAGATGCCGATGGCGATAGTTTAGTGTACCAACTCGTAACGCCTTACAAAGGATTTAGTACTTCCACGCAGCCGAATCCGGGTAATCCGGGGGGGCTGCTCGGCCCCGTAGTCATGCCCGGCCCCTACCCGCTGGTGCAATGGGCAAGAGATATATCGGCAAATCGGTCTATTCCGGGTGCGCCACCGCTGAGGGTTAATGCCCGAACGGGGCAGTTGACCGTGATTGCCAATCAGGTAGGCTTATATGTGTTTTCGGTGGAAGTACGCGAATTCAGAAAAGTGTCGCGAACAGGTAGTTTTCAGCAGATTGGCCTGGTTCGACGCGATTTTCAACTGAAAGTCATCGAGTGTTCACCCACCGACCCACCCCGGTTATTGATGCGGGTGGCGGGTCAGCCCGGTTTTTACAAGCCGGGTACGGTGTTGACTATTCAGGAAAAAGATCGAAACTGCCTGAGTCTGCTGGCTACGGATATCAACATCGGCCAAAATATTCAGGTCGTTAACGCCAGTGGCTCGCTGACGGGCCTGAGCATCACGCCCAGTTCGCTGAATATCCGCAATGCCACTGACACCCTGCGGACGGAGTTCTGTTTTGGGCGTTGCGCGGGCGATGCCAATGGTAACGTAACGCTCCTGATTCGGGCGGCTGACGATGGCTGCCCGCAGGGACTGGGCGACACGCTGCAAGTGTTGCTCAAAATTATTCCGACGGCCAACAGCAAACCTGCCGTTAGCACCAACCTGCCCGCCAATCGGGGTCAGGCTACTGTGGGTCAATCACTTACGTTCACTGGTTTTGGTAAAGACCCGGAGAAT
>JBBRUV010000090.1:0-14668 GCA_038247465.1 Cytophagales bacterium | reverse complement strand
GTTCGTCGGCGTGATGAAACGAGAACGGGATGATGCAGGTGCCGGAAGCGTTGCTGTGCGGGGCGCGTTGCACGAGCCAGTCCTGGTGCAGAGCAATTTCCAGTTTCATAGCCTGCGGATTCGGCAGATTCAGTTGACCTTTAAAATACTGAGCTGAATAATGCGCGGCCAATTCGGACGTGAATGGCGTGAACAGTGAGGGATTGTACCCCACAAACGACAGGTTCGGAACGTCGGCGGGCAGCACATTGCGGTACAACTGGAACCAGCCTTTCCGGTTACGAATCCGGTTGCTGATGGCTTCATCGAAAAACGGCACCGTTTGCCGGAAACCCGTCGCAAAAATCACCTGATTGGCCTCGATCCGCTTTCCACTCTTCAGCACTACGCCATTCGGTACAAAACGAGCAATTTCGCCTTGCTCCAGTTGAATCTCGCCCGAAGCCGCCCGTTCGTAGAAGTTGTCAGAGGTGAGGCCGATGGCACAATTAGCGATACTGTCGAAGGGTTTATCGGGTAGCAGACCGCTCTTTTTGAGTTTCAACTGGGCCGCCACCAAATTACCTATCCCCTTCACCAGCAGGCCGGTAACGGGTTTGCCGAGCGGCCCGTGCAGGAATTTATGGATGCCATACAACGCCCGATAGGGGAACAGCGATTCGCCAAAACGGTGCATCAGCAGGTACTTGAAATTTAACCCCCAGAAAATGCGGGGCATCTTCCACTTGGCTTCCCGGTAAATACAAACGGGTTTGTCAGAGACGCTGCTCACCTGCGACAGAATATCGTGGGCCGACTTGGCAAAGCCAACTACGGCCACTTTCTGGTGCCGGGCTGCGTCGAGGTGCTGCTGCCGGAACTCGGTGCTGTGCAAAACAGTCCCGGCATACAACTCGCGGCCCGGTAGCGAAGGCACATTTGGCTCGCTGAACACCCCGTTGCACACCGCCAGAAAATCAACCGGAATCCGGTCTGCTTTGCCGTGTTGCCGGGTGTGCATCACCCAGCCACCCGCTCCCCCGTCGATGGGTTCGGCCTGTTCCACGCTGGTGCTGAACCGGATGGTGGGCAGAATACCGAAATGCCGGGCGTAGTTGGTCAGGTATTCCTGCACCTGCTCACCAGTGGGCCATTCGGGGTAGTGGTTGGGCATCGGGAAGTCCGAGAACGTGTAGGTGTCGCGGGTGTTTTGGGTTGTCACGTTGGGATACCGGCGGGTGGAAGCCCACACCCCGCCCAACTCGGCTTCGCGCTCGAACACTACCACCGAAAAGCCGTGTTCACGCATGGTTTTGGCGGTTACCAAGCCACTGATGCCCGCGCCGATGATGGCTATTGTTTTAGTCGTTTTCATGTTTATATCTGGTTAAAAAAAGAGGAAGTTTATCTCGTACCGGCCGTTGCGGTTTATCCCGTTTGGGTGATACAAAAGTGGCAGATCGAGGAGGGGTGAATCCATACAAACAAGTTTGTATTTTCCGGGTTTTCCCGTAAAAACACAACGGCCAGGACTCGATGCCCTGGCCGTTGTGTTTTTGCCCTGCATTTGGGTTGGGGCGATTATTGAGGTACGCCGATCTGACGGGCCAGCAGAATATGGTCTCTGGCCGCGGTTGGATCACTGCCGGGGTTAGCGGTTAAGGCATTGCACATACAGACCAGCATTTTGTTTTTGGTGCTGTAGTAGCAGTGCTGAACGCCCTTTTGGAGGCATTTGGCCTGGGGTGCACCGGCCGGGGCCTCGTCGTTACCGTCGAAAATGACGCGGTCGCGGCCCGACTGAACACTCACGTTGAATACCTCACCACCCCGGACCGTGCAGCGGATCACCGACCCGTCGGCCATGCGGATGGTGTTGGCCCCGTCGGTCATCCGGGTTTCGATTTCCTGGGTCTGCCAGCGTGTAGCGGGGGCTGTCTGGGCGAATGATGCGGCCGCGAAGCCGAAGAGCATGGCGAACACTAAGCTTACTTTTTTCATGATACTTTTTGTTTGTGGCATGATGCCGTTTAGTTAAAAAAAGAGAAAGACATTTATCCCGTTTGGGTGATACAAAGGTAGCGGGCCGGGGAGGGGCAAATCCATACAAACAAGGTTGTATTTTACTGATTATGATTTAACTGTGGAATAAATAAAAAGCGGCCCCGATCTGCCGGGGCCGCTTTTTAATGGCGGGTTGGATGGGTAATTACCTACTTCCAGGACTGATCGAAAAGGGCAGCCCAGACACCAGGTCTGCCCGCATCTGATCCGCCCATGTTCGCGGTGATAACTAATTGCACATTCACGGCTGATTCGTTGCCCGGCTTACCCTGGAAGTCCATAACTACCGAACTGATGTTGCTTGTAAGGCCGTTTTTGTGAGCATACGAGCCATAGTTGCCTATAATACTGTCATCAAAACCCAACTGGTGCATCCCGATTTTACCGGCTTTCATCACCTTGTAGGTACTGGCCGAGACAATTTTGCCCGCCCGTGCTGCCGCTACCACCTGCGCCAGTTCGTTGGCACTGATCACCAACCCACCAGCACCCGAATTCAGGTAGTTCGAAGGGTCGTCGCTGCCCGGTACGGTGGTGATATTGTTGGGGTAAAACTTTGTGAGCAGGGAGACTGAGCTGCCCCATGGCTGGAAGTCCACCTGATTCCAGGACACCAGACCAGCCGGTTTCATTACTTCATGCTGGACGTAATGGCGGAAACCGGAAGCCAGAAAATCGTTCAGGGGAGCATATTCCGATTCCATCTGTTTCAAGAGGGATAACAGACCGGGGTTTTCCAGTTTGCCGATCAGATACGGCACGATTACCCGGCAAATGCCATAGTTCATGTTCTCGTAGTCGTACCCACTGGTATTGAACTCGGACAGTTGAATCCCGTCTTCCACGGTATCCTGAACATCGTTCAGTTCCCCATTCTGCGTCCCGGCGTTGGCATAATTAACGATGCCGCTGGTGTGCGAGAGCAAATCGACGAACCGCAACTTTTTAAAATCGGGGTGAACCTTGAAATAGGTGGGCAGGTAGGGCCAAACCAATTCGCTGCTGTTTTTACCATTGCGTTCCAGAATGCGCAACACGGTTAGGGCCGTTACGAATTTGGCACTGCTGGCAACGTCCTGGCGAGTGTTGGCTGTGTAATCCAGGCCCGTTCCGGTGTAATCCTGGGGGGCGTAGCGTGCTTTGCCACCCCCGCCTTCACCCGCGATGCCATCCATATAGCGAGTCCCATTCACGTAGATGCGATACCCAAAGCCCGGCACTTTGCCTGTTAGTCGCGCTTCAATTTTACTGGCGAATAAAGCCGGGTCGAACCCCCCGTTGCTGAGGTCGCCGATACCCCCGACGCGGGCACCGCTGGCCGGATCGAGCGGTTGAATCTGGTCTTCGAGCTGGTTGCAGCCGGTGGTTGCGATCAGGAGGGATGCCGTGAGGGCGAGGCTGGAAGCAAATGAGAGGAAGGTTTTCATTGGAATTGGTTTTTTTGTGTTGGCCGTTGGCCGGTTTGGTTAAAAAAAAGAGGAAGACTATTTGTCCCGTTTGGGTGATACAAAGGTGGCGGGTCAGCGAGGGGTAAATCCATACAACCTTGTTTGTATTTTGGAGAAAAAGAACGTTTTTTTGGTCTCTCCTCTTGATGTTCACCATGAAACGCTCCGGTTTGTTCTGTTTTTTTTGGCTACTGGCTGGTGTTAGCTATGCCCAGCAACGCCCCCAACCGGCCCACATTCCCACTTTGTTCGGCGACGAATCACCGACCGTGTCGCTCCGGGGTTACCTCTGGCGGTTTACCGATTCGACGGGGACACTCACCGTCCGGCAGGTGATTGACCGCCAGCAACGGGGGCAGTTCCGGCCCTCGGCCGGCCTGACCGACCGGCAGGATTTCGGTAATAACACGACCGCCGTTCACTGGCTTTTTTTTGAGATTGCCGCCCCCGGCCAGGTTAGGCCCGGCCCGGCCCGGGCCGGCCTGGGCCATAGCGACGGAGCTGTATCCCGGCTGATGCTCGAAATCGAATATGCCAACCTCGACGAACTGGAACTGACGCAGGTAAGCCGGGACACAACGGGCCGGATCGTGCTACAGTCGCTGGGGCTGACCGGCGACCGATTCCAGTTCAGTCAGCGGCCCTACCGGAATAACAATTACGTGTATCCGCTCCAACTCCGGGCGGGGCAGACCGCCGGGTATTACCTCCGGCTGAATCAGCCCTACGCGACGTTGTCGTTTTTTATGCGACTCTGGCACCGCCCGGCGTTTCTGGCCGCCGACCGCAGCGAGTATTTTTCGTGGGGAATGTTTGTCGGTATCATCTGTCTCATGGCGGTGCTCAACATGGTGATGCTGCTGGCCCTGCGCGACTGGATTTACGGCTGGTACAGTCTGTTTCTGCATTTCTTCACGATGCAACTATTTTCCGACGCGGGGCTGGGGTTTCAGTACCTCTGGCCCGGTCTGCCGCGACTAAATGAGTTTTTGCCGACCTATCTCTACGTCTGGCCGGCTCTGGTGGCGCAGGCCACGTTTATGCAGTATTTTATTCGGCAAAACCGCCGGAACAGCCGGGTGTTTCGCTGGGTCAACGCCTTCAAAATTTTCGTGATGGTCTGTCTGGCAGTGGCAATACTGGTGCCGCTGCTGCAGGTGCCGGGCCGGGAAGCGTATCTGTATCAGGCGGTGTCGCTGGCTACGTCCTGTTTTGTGCCGGTGATTGTGGTGCTGACGGTGCTGAGTCTGCGCGAACCCGA
Organism: Cytophagales bacterium; assembly: GCA_038247465.1. GTDB lineage: Bacteria > Bacteroidota > Bacteroidia > Cytophagales > Spirosomataceae > JBBRNH01. The sequence goes on along the minus strand of JBBRUV010000090.1, from coordinate 9,916 downwards.
CCGGCAGACAGGGCGCTACGAACGCGGCCCGATGGTCCGCTACTACGGGTACGCGCTGACGGTGCAGTTTGCGGGCATCTTACTGATAGCAGTCATGAATTTTTGTCAGGCCGAGGGCTGGCCGCTGCCGTTCGACATTGAATCGTATGTGGTAGTGAGACTGACAGTGCTGATCGACCTCGTTTTTTTTAGCTACGGCCTGACCCACCGCTACACCACCGCCCAACAGCACAACCAGCAACTGGCCCTGAACCTGCTCCAAAGTCGGCAAACGGCCCAGCAACAGGTGATTAGCTCCCTCGAAGACGAACGCCGACGGCTCGCCCAGGACCTGCACGACGACATTGGTCCGCTGCTGGCAACGGCCAAAGGATATCTGTCGCGGCTGGCGCGGGGGCAGCAGCCGGGGCCGCTGCAACGGGCGCAAACCCTGCTCGATGAGGCCGCCGACGAACTCCGTACCCTCTCGCACCAGTTGCTGCCCGGCCAGCCCGGACAAACCAACCTGGCTTCGGCCATCGCTGAACTGTGCCGCCAACTGGCCCGCCGGGGTGTGCCGGTGCAGTTTATGAGTCTGGGGGCGGCCCGCCCGCTGGGTACGCAGCGGGAACAACTGCTGTTCGGCCTGGCCACCCAACTGATTCGGAACGCCCGAAATCTGGCCGGGACTACCGAGGTGACGGTTCAACTGCTTTACCACGAGGAGCAGGTCAACCTGTCTGTTGAAGACGACGGCCCGCCCACCCGCCTGTCGCCCGCTGACGCGGCCCACCTGCAAGCCAAAGCCGATCTGCTCAAAGCCGACCTGCTGACGGAAGCCACCAACGCGGGCAACTCGGTAATGCTAAGCGTATTAACCGCTGCGGCTGTTCCGATATGATCCGTAACCTGATTGTCCTGTTTGGGGTTGTCGTCGCCATTGCACTCGGTCTGGCGGCCTACCACCTGGCTTCGGTGAACAGCCTGCCCGAACAGCCCGTGCCGATCTTTCACTGGGAAGACAAAAGCGGCACGGCAACGGTGGAGCAGGTTCGGCGGGTTGGATCGTTTGTGAAGGCTCGGCAACGGCGGTTCAGCGTGGGCTATACCGAGTCTGTCCACTGGCTGCGGTTCCGGCTCGTGGCCGATTCCCTGCCGCTCGAACTCTCGTTCGATGTCCGCAACCATACCATCGACCGGCTGGAGTTGTTTGAGGTCCAAAACGAGATTGTCACCTCACTGGGCAAGACCGGCACCCGGTTTCCGTTCCGCCAACGTCCCTCGCCGACCAAAACGTTTGTCTATCTGCTGAACGTAGCCGCCGGGCAGTCTGCCGATTATTACCTGCGGCTCGATAAGCGGTACGAGAATTTGGCTACCGAACTGACCCTGTGGCAGACGAGCGATTATGAAGACAAGGAGGAACGCGAATACCTGCTCTGGGGGCTGTTTTCGGGGGTGGCCGGGCTGGTGGCGTTGCTGGCGTTCCTGTTTTTTGCCGCCACCCGCGATCCGGTCTATGGCTGGTACGGGCTATACATTCTGTTTCTGGCCCTGCGTCAGTACGCCGATACCGGGCTGGGGTTTCAGTACCTGTGGCCGCAGTTACCGGCTCTGAATCAGCCCGATGTACTGATTCAGAGCATCTGGCTGTATACGCCAGCGATGCTGCAGTTTCAGCAGTATTTTTTGCAGCTCCGCACCGAGTCAAGGCCAGTGTTTTGGGCCACGCAGGGGTTGAAACTTGCATTCTGGGGGCTGTTTGCCGGGCTGGTGATTTGTCAGATCATAGGACTGACCGAGACTAACACCGGGGCCAACCGGCTCATCCGGCAACTGCATACCGCCCTCGCCAACGGGGCGTTTCTGACGTTTGTGGCCGTGATTGTGGTGGGGCTGCGGTCGCCCGATGCGGTCAAACGGGTATATGCTACGGGGCTGGCGGTGCAGACGTTAGGGCAGGCGTTTGTGGTGGTGCAAACCCTGTTGGGCAACCAGGCCAACGGCCTTTTCTTTGTGGATGCCTACATGATCCTGATTGTCAATTTTTTTATTGATCTCGTAGCGTTTGCCTATCTGCTGTCCTACCGCTACCGCAAATCGGTCGATGAAGAGCGACAACTGCAACTCAGCCTGGCCCGGACGCAGCAGTACACCAACGAAGCCATCATCGACGTGCTGGAATCGGAACGGCAGCAGGTGGGCCAGTTGATATTGACCGACGTGGGTGGGCGGCTGGCCGATACCCGCGCCATCTTGTCGGCTCTCCCGCCCGCGCCCCTGCTGACCGATGCCGCCGACCTGATCGGCAAAACCGACGCGGCACTCGATCAGATTCTCCGCAACAGCCTGCCGTCCGACCTGACCCAGAAAGGGCTGGCAACCGCCCTGGCCGACCTCGTACAGCGGTGTTGCCGGACCGAAACCATCCAGCTATCCTTTAACTATGAACCAGATACTCAACAGGTACCAAATCATGCTGTCGGGTTGTCGGCGGGGCAGACGCGGCAACTGTACCGGATCACGAGCGAACTGATTACCAACATCCTCAAACACGCCAACGCCACCGAGGGCCATGTCGTGCTTCTCCAAACGTCCGGCGGCTGGCAGTTGACCGTGTCCGACAACGGGCAGGGATTCGACGCGTCCCATGCCCAAGCTGTCGGCGGGATTGGGTTGAAAAACCTCTACGCCCGCGCCGAAACCCTCGATGCTACCGTCGAGCTCGACTCCGGCCCCGGCGGCACGACCGTCAGCCTGTTTATCGCCGAAGAAAATACAAACAAGTTTGTATTTTAGGGAACGGATCGCCCCCGTACTTTTGACCAAAACCAGTTCTGTTGAAAACCCGCTTTGTCATATTGCTACTGCTGACCCTGCTGCCGGGGCTGTCCCGATCCCAACAAACGGTTCCGATCGGACCGGGGCCATCGGTGTCGACAACGATGCGTCTGGATACGTTTGCCGACCCCACCCGGCGGCTGGGGCTGGCCCAAATCCGGGCGTCGCACGCCCAGGGCCGGTTTGCGCCCATGCCGGGCAACCGGCTGCTTAAAAACTACACGACCGCCAATCACTGGCTGCACCTTCAGGTCCCGCCCGGCACGGGCCGACTGATCTATCTGGAGATCGACAACCCGCGTATCAACCAGGTCAGTTTTTATCAGGTCGTCAACAACCGGCTGGTGAATCAGGTGATTACCGGCGATGCGCTGCCGTTTCGGACGCGCGGGTTTCCGCATTACAACTGGGTGTTTCCGATCCTGCCCGATCCGCAGCAGCCCACCGACGTATTTGTGATGCTGGCCAAAGAAGACGAAGTCCTGGACGTGCGACTGACGCTCTGGGGGCCAACCGCGTTTGAGCTGACAGACCGGCAGCGGCTGCTGGGCTGGGGCGTAATGGCCGGGCTAACGATCCTGGTGCTGCTGCTGAACGGCATGGTCTGGATTGCCACCGCCAACGGGCTGTACGGCTGGTTTATGGCCGTGATCGGGCTGCACGCTTTCCACCTCGGCGCGGCTTCGGGCCTGAGTTTTCAGTACCTCTGGCCCGACCATCCGCAGATCAACGACTGGTATCCGCAAACCCTCTCGGCCTGGCTGATCGTGCTGGCGCAGGTGCATTTTATGCAACGCTTCATCGGGCAGACGGCCCAGAACAGCCGGGTGTTTCGCTGGGTCAACGGGTTCAAATGCAGCATCGTCGGGGCGGTCGCGCTCACCACCGGGCTGTTGCTGCTGCGGGCCGTACCGACGTTTTATTTCCAGTCGTTGCTGCTGTTGACGCTGTTTTTTTCGCTGATGGTGGTGCCGCTGGCGGTGGTCAGCCTGCGCGAACGGATTCATCAGCGGGAGCCGCTGATTTTGTTTTATGCGGGCATCACCACCGTGCAGTTTATGTTGCTGTCGCTGTTTGTGGTCAATGCGGCTTTCAGCCTGGCCGGGCATCCGTTGCTGAACTACACCAACGAAGGACTGGTGATTGTCAATTTTCTGATTGATCTGGTCATGCTGTCGCTGGGGGTGCTGTATTTCGGATTTGCCAATTACCGGCAGCAAAACGAAAAACTCCTCACCACCCTGCATCACCAGGAACAGGCACAGTCGGAAAACGTAATCGAAGCCCTCGAAATAGAACGGAACCGCATTGCCGAAGATCTCTACGATGATGTGGGAGCCATGTTGTCCACAGCCATTGGCTACGTGTCGAGTGTGATGCGGAAGCCCGATGTGCGTGAACAATTCCCGCTGCTGACCGAGGCCCGTCAACTGCTGGTGCGGGCGGTGGATAACCTCCGCACGGTGTCGCACAACCTCATGCCCAAGAACTTTGCCGAACTGGGCTTAGCTAAATCGCTGGCCGAAACCATCGACAAGGTTCAGGCCAGTTCCGACATTCAATTCCGGTACATCGTAGCTGGCTCCGAACGACGGTTAGACACCAGTACGGAGGTGCAGATTTTCCGGATTGCGGTTGAACTCATCAACGACATCGTGAAAAACTCGGATGCCACCGAAGCCACTTTTCAGTTGGTGTATGGCAACACAAGTTTGGTGCTGATTGCCGAAGACAATGGGCCTAATCCCCCGCAGTACAATAACTTACACTCGAAAGTGGCTTTTATAAACGGTAAACTCGATGCCGACATCAGCCCCGATGGGGTAACGGTGCTGGCAGAAATCCCATACTGACATGACCAAAATCCTGATTGCTGACGACCATCAACTGTTTAATGATGGCATGAAAATGATGCTTTCCGCCGAAGACAACCTCCAGATTGTGGGGCAAGTGTTCAGCGGAAAGGACGTGCTCGATGCCGTGCATCGGACGCAACCCAACCTGGTGCTGTTAGATATCAATATGCCCCACATGAATGGGTTGGACGTGGCTGAAAAACTGCTCAAAAATTACCCGAACGTGCGCATCATCATGCTCACCATGTACAGCGACCGCAAGTTCGTGGAGGATTGCAGGCGGTTGGGCGTGCCGGGCTACATTCTGAAAAACTCTGGTGTTGACGAAGTCCTGAACGCCATCGAGACCGTGCTGGCGGGCAACCGCTATTACGATCCCAAACTCACCAAAAGCACCACGCCCAACCAGCACGCCGACGATTCGTTTCAGAAACAGTTTCAGCTCACGAAGCGCGAAATCGAGATTATTGGCCTTGTGGGGCAGAGTTTTACCAATGACGAAATTGCCGAGAAACTGTTTCTGAGCGTGGCCACCGTAAAAACCCACCGCAACAACATCAACCTCAAATTAGGCATCAACAAACCCGCCGATCTGGTCAAGTTCGCGGTGGAACACGGGTTGGCCTGAACAACCTTCGGCTTTCCGGCGCGATTGCCGGGGCTACTTACACCGACATAATATCTTTTTCCTTCGTGGCAAACGCTTCTTCGACGCGGGCGATGAAGGCATCGGTCAATTTCTGCGAGCGTTCTTCGCCTTTTTTTACGTCGTCTTCCGAAACGCCTTCTTTGGTCAGTTTGCGGATAACATCGTTGGTGTCTTTACGGATGTTACGGACGTTGATTTTGGCGGTTTCAATCTCAGCCTTTACGCGCTTGACCAAATCGCGCCGACGGTCTTCGGTGAGGGGCGGCACACTGAGCCGGATCAGTTCGCCGTCGTTCATGGGGTTTAGGCCGAGGCTACTGTTACGAATCGCCTTCTCGATTTCGCCAATCATTTTTTTATCAAACGGCTTAATGGCAATCGTCCGGGCATCGGGCGTGGTGATACTGGAAACGTTGCCAATGGGCGACATAGAGCCATAATAGGCAATCTGGAGACCATCAAGCATGGCAGGAGAGGCTTTGCCAGCCCTGATTTTATTCAATTCGATGGCAAGGTGTTTCAGTGCCTTCTCCATCGTGTCTTTGGCATCGTCTAAGAAAAATTCAATCTCGTCCATTTTAGGGGAGTTTTAGAGTTGCGTAAAAGGGTGTTACACGGAGATGCACGGAGGGAACACAGAGATTCACAGAGTTATTAAAAAGCTTCCGTGCATCTCTGCGCCTTCTCCGTGCATCTCCGTATAATTATTTTTATACCGTTATCAGTGTTCCCGCGTCTTCGTCGCCCAGCACCACCCGGAGCAGACTGCCGGGCGTGTTCATGTTGAAAACGATAATGGGCAGGTTGTTTTCCTGGCAGAGCGTAAAGGCCGTGAGGTCCATCACGCTGAGTTTTTTCTCGTACACCTCCTTGAAACTAATGGTTTTGTAGCGGGTGGCGGTTTTGTCTTTCATGGGGTCGGCACTATAAACACCGTCCACTTTGGTGCCTTTCAGCACCACATCGGCTTCGATTTCGATAGCCCGCAGGCTGGCGGTGGTGTCGGTGGTGAAATACGGGTTGCCCGTGCCGCCCCCGAAAATCACGACGCGGCCTTTTTCGAGGTGCCGGATGGCCCGCCGACGCACATAGGGCTCGCAAACCTGCTCGACCCGGATGGCCGACATAACGCGGGTGAAAACACCGTGCTGTTCGAGCGAACTTTGAACCGCCATGGCGTTGATAACCGTTGCCAGCATCCCCATATAATCACCCTGTACGCGGTCGAAACCGGCTTTTTCGCCCGAAATACCCCGAAAAATGTTCCCTCCTCCCACCACAATCGCTACCTCGGTTCCCAGCGCGGTGACGCTCATAATTTCCTGGCTGTATTGCTCCAGCATCGCCGGGCTGATACCATTACCGTCTGGCCCGGCTAAAGCCTCGCCACTGAGTTTAAGCAGAATTCGTTTGTACTTGGGTTGATGAGCCATTGGGGGAGAAATTTTGGCCGCAAAGATAACGCAAAATGAAAACCGCTACCCGTATCTTTGGACAGAGACCAGCTACAAACCCCGCCCATCATGCCCGCCGAATTTCTCACCATTCATCCCGACAACCCCGAACCGCGTAAAATTCAGCAGGTGGTTTCGGCCCTGCGAAACGGGGCTGTTGTGGTTTACCCGACCGACACCATTTACGGCCTCGGCTGCGATATTCACAATGCCCGCGCTGTGGAGCGCGTGGCCCGCATCAAAGGCATCAAACCCCAGAAAAACGATTTTTCGTTTATCTGCCACGACCTGAGCCACATTGCCGACTACGCCCGCGTTGATAATCAGACCTTTAAACTCATGAAGCGGCTGCTTCCCGGGCCCTACACCTTTGTTTTGGAAGCCAGTAACCGCGTGCCGAAAGTGCTGAATACCAACAAAAAAACCATCGGTATCCGGGTGCCGAACCACGAAATCCCGCGCCGAATCGTGCTGGAACTCGGTAACCCGATTTTGACCACAACCGTAAAAGACGACGACGAAATCAGCCAATACCCCACCGACCCCGAAGAAATATACGGCCTGTTTCAACACCTCGTTGACATTGTGATTGATGGCGGGCCGGGCGGCAACGTGCCGTCAACGGTGATCCGGGCCGTGAACGACGAGGTTGAGGTTGTCCGGCAGGGATTGGGATTGGTAGACTTTTAATGCGTACTTTTCGGCGTTATGCTCCATAGAACAATATCTGTACTGGCGGCAGCAACCGCGTTGTTGCTCCTGAATTGCCAGCCATCTTCCCAAAAAGCCGATGCAACATCGGCTGACTCAACGGCCAAAACGGTCAGTTCAACGATCTCAACTACAACCGTTTCGACTGATTCGGCAGTGGCCACCAGGCCCGTTTCCGGTACGCTCTCGCCGTTGGATTCGCTGGGGTTGATCGGGCCGAAAATCACCGGGCCGATCCTGCCCGGCAAACGCATCGTGGCTTATTACGGCAACCCGCACTCCAAAAAAATGGGTGCATTGGGCGAATATCCCAAAGACGATATGCTCCGGCGGCTCGACGAAGCGGCCAAAAACTGGGAACAGGGCGACACCACCGGCCTGAAGGTACAAACAGCTCTGCACCTCGTGGCAACTTCGGCGCAGGGTGCACCCGGCAAAGATGGCTACTACCGGATGCGGATGACCGACAAAACGATTCGGAAAGTCATTAAATGGGCCGCCGAGCATAATTCCATCTGTTTCTTAGACATTCAGGTCGGCCTGGCCCCGTTGCAACCCGAACTCGATTACATGGAAAAATACCTGAAACTGCCCTACGTGCATCTGGGCATTGACCCGGAGTTTTCGATGAAGACCGGCGCACGGCCCGGCACCCGCATTGGCACCTACGATGCTGCCGACGTGAACAAAGCCATATCGTTTTTGAGCCGGATTGCCCGCGAAAACAACCTGCCGCCCAAGATTCTGGTGGTTCACCGCTTCACGCAGCGCATGGTAACGAACTATAAAAGCATTAAACTCGACCCTAACGTGCAGGTCGTGATGCACATGGACGGCTGGGGGCCACCGTCGCTCAAGATGGATTCGTACCGCGATTATATCGTGAAAGAACCCGTGCAGTACACCGGCTTCAAGCTGTTTTACAAGAACGACCTGAAAAAGGTTGATCCACGCTCGAACCACAAATCACCCCACCTCATGACTCCCACCGAGGTGCTGGCTCTCACGCCGAGGCCCTTGTATATTCAGTATCAGTAGTTTTTGTAGAGACGCAATATGTTGCGTCTCTACATGGTTTTCCCCCAAAACCGCCCTTCATATTCTTCCGTTGTGTGTTTCCAGCGTTTGTGGCTCCAGAGCCAGTCTGCCGGGTGGCGGTTGATGCTGGCTTGCAGGAGGTCGCGGTAGCGTTCCATAATCTGGCCGGGCGGCAGTTCGTGCGGTGGCTCGGCCAACAGCGTGAACGTAGCCGTGTAGTAACCGCGCCGGAGCCGCACCATTTCCATATACACAACGGGCATTTGCTGACTGCGGGCCAATCGCTCAGAGCCGGGATAAAACGGCGTGTCGCGGTTGAGAAACGGCATCCAGTGGGCAAATTCGGGTTTGTCCGGTACCTGATCGGCTACTAACGCAATCACGCGGGGGAGTTTTCGGCGGGCCACGAGTTCGCGGGGGAGTTTGGTCATCGGCACTAAATACGGCCCAAACGTCGAGCGAATTTCCTGCATCAGGGTCTCGAATTTCGGGTTTTCGAGGGTTTTATACACGCTGTCAACGGGCATACCATACAGCACAGCCGCCGACGGAATCCACTCCCAGTTGCACTGATGCCCGCCTAAGGCAATCACCGACTGCCCCTGATTGAGATAATTCACCACCACATCAGGATTCGTATAGAGTACGCGCCGTTTCAGATCGTGAGGCTGCATGGCGGGCAGTTTGATAATTTCGACCAATATATCGGCCAGGTTTCGGTAGTAACCCCGCGCTAACCGGCTGATGTTGGACGTTGATTTTTCGGGAAACGACCGTTGAAGATTGTCCAGAACCACCCGTCGCCGGTAGCGAATGACGTGAGCGAGGAGGAGGTAAATCACATCGGCAAGCCCGTAAAGAATTGGGAGCGGGAGCCAGGACAGGAAGCGAAAGAAAATCATGGTAAATAATTTGGCAAAATTAATCGGCGGGTTGCTTTTTTCGCGTACTTGGAGATAAATTACAATCGTTCATTGGAAACCGATTTATTAACCGAATTACACTATTTCCCGTGCCTTGATTTTTTTGCCGGGATGGCTCAGTTCAGCGCAACCCGGCTCGAAGCGCACGAGCAGTATCAGAAACAGAGCCTCCGAAATCGGTGCTACGTGCTGGCGGCCAACAAGATAGACTGCCTGACGGTGCCGGTGCTTGGCCCAACCCGCCACCAGCCGATTCGGGAAGTACGGATTGATAACGGTCAACCCTGGCGCGAACGGCATTGGCGGTGTTTGGCAGGAGCTTACCGGAAGGCTCCGTTTTTTGAGTTTTATGCGCCGGATATTGAAGGCGTTTTCAGTAAACCGACGACGTTTTTGTTTGATCTAAATTACGAACTGCTGACAATCTGTCGGAAATGGGTGGGGTTGAGTACCCCCCTCGACCTG
>JBBRUV010000089.1:0-14671 GCA_038247465.1 Cytophagales bacterium | reverse complement strand
GCTACGTCAACAGCTTTGGCTTCTTCGGCTTTTAGTTCCGCTTCGGCATCGGCTACGGTTTTCTTCTGCTCAGTCAGGCGGGTCTGTACATCGGCCAACTGACGTTTCAGGTCAGCCACATTCTTCGGGGCTTTCTTGATGCCGGCACTCAACCGGGTGGCTTCGCCGGTGAATGTTTCTAAGATTCCTTTCTCGTTGGCCAGCCGCTTTTTGAGCGACGTGCCTTTTTTGGATTCATCACCTAATTTACGAATCTCGTTTCTCAACTTACCCGATGCCGAATCATACAGAATACCCAGGTTCGCCAGCGTCTGCGCGTCGTTCGGGTTTTTCTCGACCAATCCTTTCATACCGGCAATGGCTTCATCGGTTCGGCCCTGAGCCAGGAGAATATTCACCCGTTCGCCCGACAGGTCTTTGTTGGTGGGAAACAGTGCCAGTCCTTTGTCAATGATGGCAATGGCTTTGTCGGGCTGTTTGAGGTAAGAGCGGTAAATCTGTACCAACAGCGTGTAATAATCCTCGGTTGTTCCTCCGGCAGCGATGTAACGCTCAAACATTTCGGCAGCTTTAGGATAGTACGCCGAATCCTGCGTACCGAGCGCGGCATACCCGCCATAGTAGGCAGCAGTAGTGTCGTTGAGGTCTAAGTCGCTGGCCTGTCGTAAGCTTTGGTAGGCCTTTGTGAATTGTTTGTTTTTGTAGTAGGTATCTCCTGATACGAGAAACGCCTGAAATTTCTCCTGCTTGCTTTTTTGCGCGTATGCAGCACTCAACAAACAACTACAAATAATGGTCAGGTAGATAGTTTTCATCATGTTTACAGTTGATCTAACATAGTTCTCGCATCGGCCTGGTAGGGGTTCTGCCGACCATTAATCAGCGTTTCGAGCAATGGCCTGGCCTGATCGGGCATTTGCTGTTTTATGTAGGCTAAGGCCAAAAACCAGCGGGCGTTGGCCTGCCAGTCGGGGATGGCGCAGCTTAGGGCCGGTTCAAGTGTGGCAATAGCCTGTTTGGTTTTTCCCTTTTTTAGCAGCAAGATTCCCTGCTTAACACTGGTCGTATCGGCTCCAATGCGGTCAATGGCGGTCGGCGACGGGCGGGGGCCGGCAAAGCGGGGAGGGTCGTTCGGGTCAACTGTGGTTCGGCGCAGCGTAGGGTCAAAATACTGCTCAAAGAGGCTATCGAATCGGTTGGCAAGCTGTGGTTCCGGTGCAGGAGCCGGCGTGGTAGTCGGTGCGATTGGCTCAGGGGATTTTGGTGTAGTAGGCAACGGTTTTTGGGCGGTGTCTGTGGTGGTTTCGGGTGGTTTCGGGTCTGTATTCCGTCGGGCAACAGTCGGGCCGTCAGCTTTTGGTCGTCCAACAAAATACCAGCCTAAGCCAATCAGGGCAATCACACTGGCTGCCATTGCGTAATAGGCCAGGCCAATTCGGCGGGAACGCCGTTCGGGTTCTGGCGTTGACACAACGGTTTTACCCAAATCAACCCCCGTTGCTGTCGAGACCTTTTCAGGGGTAGGTTGCCAGAGTTGTCCCTGCGCCAGCAGTTCGGCGTGAATCTGGCTAAGTTGATTTTTGTACTGCTTAATCTGAGACGTTGCGTTGATCTGATAAGCTGTTTTAATCTGGCGTTGGATTTCTACCTCGGCTTGTAATTCAGCATTCGTATCAAGTTGAGCCTGAAACGGTACCCGTTCGGTTTCTGCCATCTGGCCCGATAGGTAGCGGTGTATCTGTTCAAAAAGGATTTCGTTTAATTCCATCGGTCATACGTTGGTTATCGTGGTGCTACGGGTGTATAGGCAAAGCGGCCAAAACCTTATCAGCGCACAGGAGATTTTTTTAGAACAGGCTCTTATACCTGTCGCGAAGGTATTTAGCACATCTGAATCGTTTTACGGCGGCTGACTCTTCCGTGATGTTAAGGTGTTTGCCTATTTCGCGCAACGACAAGTCGTCAACATAAAACCAGTAGAGCATCTTTTGGCAGTCATGGGTTAGTAAGCTCATAGCCTCATTGAGTCGGTTTACCCATGCTGTTTTATCGGCTTCATCGGTGTCATCGTCAGCCAGCTCGCCTTTAATGTCTGCTGGCTTTATGCTGTCGTCATCGTCAAATCCGTCGTTTGACTGGCGATTTTCGTCAAACGGCTGTTCTCCCTGTTTCGTCCTTTTATTCACGTACTCATACCACTTGTTTAGGCAAATCCTGTAGAGATAAGTGGTAATTTTTGCGTCAGCTTGAAATTGGTACTTACCTGACCGGAGATTGTCAAGGAAAATAGCAATGCAATCCTGCAACACATCCAGAGCCTCGTCCTGATTGCCACCCCGTTTGAAAACCATTTCCATAAACGGGTTGTGAATACGGCTATACAGGCAGGTGTAGGCGTGGTGACTTTCAACTAAAAGTGCCTCATAGAACTTTTTTTCATCCTGCTCGTAAGCCTGGCAAGGGTCATTAGTCGCGGTGGTGCGGTAATCAATTGGCATGAGCGGTGGTAGTGAGGTAAGGAATTACAAATCAACAACGAAACAATGTAATCATCAGCGATTTTTTGCCTTCCAGGATGGTATGGACGGGACTGTCAGTTATACTGCTCTGGCTACTGGCCCTCGGCCCAGTTTTGCCCAACCCGCTCCGCGTGGTATCAAAATTGTGGGCGGCACCGCCCCCACCGGCACCGAACGGCGCATTGCCCTCGTGGTGGGTAACAAAGATTACCAACACGTGCAGAAGCTAAAAAACCCCCTCAACGATGCCGATGACATGAGTCGCGTTCTCGAAACGCTCGGCTTTGAGGTCATCACGCTCACCAACGCCACCTACCAGCAGCTTTCGGCGGGCCTGAGCCGCTTTAACGGCAAACTTACCGGCAGCGACGTGGCCTTTCTCTACCACTCCGGGCATGGCGTGAGCTACGGCGGCAAAAACTACCTCCTGCCCGTTGATGCCCAGATTGAGTGCCTCGAACAGGTAGATGACTATGGCATCTCCCTGAACCGGGTGCTGGGCGATCTGGCGGCCAAACAGGTTTAAACCTCGTTTAACCCACGCGGCAGCTTAGTGGTGTATGGCACCGACGAAGGCAGCACCGCCGACTGGGAGTGGTGCGCTGATTGGTATGACCAGGGTTACTATGCCACAGGAACGCCGGCCGGCAGCAGTAGCAGCAACCCCGCCGGGCCCACTTCTGGCACGGGTCGGGTGTTGCGGGGTGGTAGCTGGTACAACAGACCGCCGGGCTGCCAGGTGGCGTTTCGGGACTACGACATCCCTGGGTACCGGAGCCGCTTCGTCGGCTTCCGGGTCCTCTCCCAGTGAGGCAATGCTGACCGTCCAGACCGCTGGCCCGGCATCTTATCTGGTTGAGCAAAGCCGCAAACCGTTTCGAGTTCGGCCTGTGCCATCGGCGTAGTCGTAGTGGCCGGGCTGGCGTTCCAGCGGAGACGAAGCGATGGTTCAGGTTGAACGAGCTTTTTTACCACACTGCCGAAGGCAGTCAATTTTTTCCAAAAACAACATGAAACACACACTGCCATTTCTAATAACCCTGCTGCTGGTGCAAACCATCGTCAGCCATGCGGCCACCCTGCCTGCCGATACGCTGTATCTCCGTAACCGGGAGAAACGGGCCGTTGAGGTCAAAGAAGTCTATCCAGACCGGGTGCGTTTCCGGCCCCTCAACCGGCCAGCCACCGAGCTGCTGTCGGTGCCACTGGCTGAGGTAGCCCGCATTCGGTATGCCAACGGCACGCAGGACGAGTTTAACCCACTGCTGCCCCTGCCCAGACCCGCCATTACCTGGACCACCCAACCCCCCGAACGCACCGATAAAGAAGACCTCGCCCTGTTGGCTTGTGTGCTGCACCAAGCCCAGCGCGTGCAGGCAGAGGTAAACGGCGTAGCCGTGCCAGCCGGCACGCGCGCAATCAAAACCGTTGGGGCCGCCTGTGCCGATGGACTGTCGTTCAGTCAGTCGGTGCGTCTGCGTGAGGGCGATAACCAGATTGTGCTCGTAGCCCGCAACGAAACCGGCGAAACGCGGTCGGCTCCGCTCACCATCCGCTACGAAAAAGCCCGCAAACGGATAGCTTTAGTGATTGGCAACGGGGGTTACGCCGACCCGAACCGCCTTACCAACCCCACCAACGATGCCAAAGCCATGGCCACCAAACTGCGCGACTTAGGGTTTGAGGTCATCGAACGGCAAGACACCAAACAAATCGACCTCCGTATGGTGGTAGCCCAGTTTGGCAACAGCCTGCAAAACCAGCCGGTTGATGTGGCTTTGTTTTATTATGCCGGTCACGGGATTCAGGTGGGAGGCAAAAACTACCTGATTCCGGTGGACATCATTCCGCAGTCGGAGTCGGATGTGCGGGTGTTAGCCATCTCCGCCGACGAAGTGCTGGATCAGATGGACACCGACCAAAATCAGGAACGCACCAACATCGTCATCTTAGATGCCTGCCGCGACAATCCACTCACCCGCAGTTGGACCCGCAGCACCGGCGGTAAAGGGCTGGCTGGCATGAGCGCACCCGCCGGGTCGGTGATCGCCTTCTCGACCAAGCCGGGCCAAACCGCGCAGGACGGGCAGGCCGGCAACAGTCCCTACACAACCGCTTTGCTGAAAGTGCTTGACGAACCGGGTTTGCAGTTGGAAGATATTTTTAAGTTGGTGCGGGTGCGGGTCATGCAAAGCACCAATTCGCAGCAAATCCCGATGGAGAACAGCCTCATCACCCGCGACGTGATTCTGAATCGGGTGAAAGAAAAGTAAGCATCCGGTCATATGGTTCCGACCATCCGGTTCAGCCATGTTCAACGGCTGGCTACCCGTGTCAGGTCTTACTCAAAAATTGCACTTTTTCAGACAATCTCAATCGAAAGCAAAGATATGAGCGGCCGACCGTCAGGAGCCAAGCTTAGAGGTAAAATGAAAAACCAGTTTACGGCCTGGCATATGGACAGTGGATAAAAGCTGATGCTGATGCTCATAAGATGATTGTGCTGTTTCTGGGTTATCAGGCCGTTTTTTCACGCAATAGTCCGTGCAAATAGGTGATTTTAGAAGGACACTAAACAGCATGAAAAAGCCGCCTCTCGATGATCCAGGGTGGTTTTTTCGTGGAGAGATTATTTCAGTACACCGCTCAATCGGGCATCTGCTGAAAATACGTTTTGCGGGTCTTTTTCTTGGTATAAAACTGCGTCGTTTCCAGCGTTTCATGGCGCAGGTGCTGCTGTACGTGTTCCAGGCTAACACCTTCTTCCAGAAGAAGCTGGCCAACGGTGTGTCGCAGACTGTGAGCCGACATTCCCACTCGTTTCAAGCCATGCTTCCTGAGCTGCTTATCGACAACGTACCGGATCTGGTGTGTCTTCAAGTTATCAAATAGAGCTTCTCCCCGTCGGCCATTGGGAATGGGCCAGCGGTTTGTTTCTTCTAAATACGTTTGCAACACCTGCCGGCAAGCCGCGAAAAATTTAATGGCTTTCCTGGTGCTTTTGCCTTTTCCCAGCACCTGAAGTTGGTGTCGGTCAAAGTCTAAATCACCCAGCTTCAGCCGGGTTACTTCAACTGTCCGTAACCCCTCAAGCCCCAGCAATACCAGTATGGCCCGGTCGCGTGTGGTTTCAACATCGTCCAAAACCTGCTGCCGTTCGTTGGCTTCGAGGCTGTCTTTATAAAACGTGCGTTCGATAGCCAGCCCCCGCACGTCGTCGATGTCGCGCAGGGCATTGAGTTGGTCGTCTCCTACTGTCAGGTCCTCGCGTCGGCGAATGCACCAGGCCGCCAATTGCTTGATGGCTGACAGATATAGGTTGACGGTGAAGGCTGAATACTGATTGTCTTTGAGATGCTGCACGAAATCCGACACGGTCAAGCCACCGAAAGATACCGGTTGGCCCCGCGCAAGCTGTTGATCGAGATACAGAAAAAAGGCATTGAGGGCTTTGGTGTAGGTTTCTTTGGAGCGATCTCCGCGCAGGCTTTTGGCTTCCCGAATAAATTGTAAGATCAGTTCATTAGCGGCTGGTGGTATCTTGGTCGTCTTGGGGTCAGCGATGATAAAGGGACAACCGATGGTCTGATAAAAGAGCAGGAACTTCCGAATGGGTGATACGCGGTTGGGCGGCAGCCCGGCGGTGAATCGGGCAACGCTCATGGTATCGATACCGAACCCTTGTTTCAAACAGAACGCCACGTAAACCTTGGCATGGCGGGGGTAGTTACTCGACTTGGGCAGGTCAGCCGCGAAGTAGCGAATCAGTTGGCTGATGGTGTAGCGGGTAATTGCTCCACTAATGGCCTGACTGTCCCCTTCGTTCTGGGGATGCCGTAGACTGATGGATGAATCGGCCATGATGAATCGGGTTTCGGGCAAAGATGGTGAACGTTTGTTATTTCACCAATTCTCGCAAACTATAATTTATAAGACGGTGAAAATCTAAGTCCAGAAAACCCCGACTCGATGAAGCCGGGGTTGGGGTTGCTGGTCAGGCATCAACACCAAACAAGGTCGGGCGCAGACAGGCGTACGCCCAACATAGGCTAAGCATCGAATAAAACCAGGAAGCGTGTCCAACGGATTCGCCCACCTGGAGACCAATACTCAGGGTCATACCGCCAGTGAGGATACAGCTCAATAACCGGGGCGACAACCAGGATGACCTCCGGCGCATCGTTCCAACCATCCGAAACGTAAGGGTCAGGGCGTACCAGATACACCAAAAGACAGCCAGCACAGTGCCGAGGTGAATGAATGAAGTCAATACCTCCGCTATCTCGGCCCGAAGATTAGCCTGACTGACTATACCCACTAAAAGTGATTGTAATGATGCTGATAGCAGGTACAATAGCCCTGATAACAATAACTGGCTAACAAACAGAACGTACCGTTCATCGCGAAAGAAAAGCCGTTGAAGTACCGGGTTAATAAACGGGTCAAGCAGTTGGAAGTAACGCGTATGTTCAAAGCGTTTCATATGTTGAGTAATTAGCGGTTGTCGAGGATGATTGTGTTGATGTGGTTTTGCCATCAACCGGCGAGTTGTATTCCAGGGCTAAAAAACGTTAGGGCGTTGCCGCTTTTGTAGCGGCTTCTTTTTTAAACAAAATACCCGCTATATACCGGGTTGGGTTCGTTTTTATGTCCACATACCCCTTCTGAATGAGCGAGTCTAACCGAACGAACTCGTCCAGCAGGGGCTGCTCGTTCACAATCCGGCGCATCTGTACCGCCGTAAACCGATAATTCTGGAGCATGATCTCCATCGCTTTGTTTCGCAACACCTCGGCGGGTTGCGAAAGAATCAGTTCAATCTCATCATTGAACCCATCGAACGCCCGGTCTCCTTTACGGGACTGTCGCTTAATCGTAAAAATCAACGTGGTAATAAAGCGTCCTTCCCGTTTCTCCGACAGAAACACCTCAATGTCCGTTTTCTGGTTGATCTCATCAATGGATCGGGCCAGTACGGTCTGTTTGAAGTTCGACCAGCGGACGTACTGCTGGGCTTCCAGAATTTCCTTTAACTGAACCACGGTGACCCGCCAGATACCTGTATCTAAGAATTTACACAGCCGGGTATATAGCACCTGGGCATACTGGCTATTGAGCGACAAGGCCGCCTGTAACTGAAGCTTGGTATATCCCCTGCTTAAGTCAATCATGTACGGTACCAGATGCCGATTCACTTCAACGGTCAATACCCCTTTGCTATACCGGGCCATCGGAAATACCACCACCGATGTAAATTCGTGCTGGGCGGGAGAGTCTAAGTATAGTTGCCGGGAGGTAAGGCGCTGAGCCACTCGTTTATACGTCGAATAATTAACCTCAGATGAAGAATTAGGAAGTTGAAGCTCCGCAATCGAAATCTTAAAGGCTGGAAACTCCGATGGCATAGAGTTAGTCTCATCTCCCCTGAGCGTTTGCAAGTGCTTAATTTCTTTAAGGATCAGCCAATAGACCCGACGTTCGAGCACATCGAAGTTATTTCGGGACAAAAGTAGCCGTAGCGGTTCCTGAATATGAATGAGATCGCTCATTACCTGAATGTTATTAAGCAATACAAAAATAGGTTTACCTGCGAATAAAGCAAGACAAACGCAGTTTATCGTGCCTGATTGCTAGTAATAAACCTACTTTTATCTTGCTTTTAATTTTTAATGTATTGCTTATCAATGACTTATATTTCAAAAGATTCATATTTAAAGTCAAGCAATTAATTCAATATACACAATATGTATATTGAACACATTAAATATATATATAATACATTTTAGTTCCGACAGTTGACTTGCTTGGGCAAGATTTATAAAATACTTGATGCTTTAAACCTACTTTTATCTTGCTCACTTCTACTTTTATCTTGCTTTAACAGGTAGTTGTGGATACTTTTATCTTGCCTGAACCTACTCCTGTCTTGCCTGAACCTACTCCTGTCTTGCCTGAACCTACCTGCATCTTGCCTGAACCTACCTACATCTTGCTTTAACAAAGTTATCCACAGTGTAATATACTAATTATTAACGAGTTAGGAGTAATTTTTAAAGTCTACAAGTATCAATTATTTCAATATTTCAATTTCAGAACAAGTAAAAAAAATAACAAGTTGTACTTGATCAAAAGGGCTACTAAAGGTAAAATGTGTGTACCCGTCCAATACAGGTCAAAAATTGGAATCAAAAGGTAGTAGTCTATCCTATAAAAATTATTTTTACTCTCAGGGGAAAATAAGTAAGCAGTTTTATTCCCTATATTTGTCGCCAGATCACCATGAAAAAGAAGACGAAGTTTTCGGATAAGGAGTATGCATTTCTCCTGACGGGTTTGCTAAACGAACTGGCTAAAACCCCTACACTTAAACCCGACCGCGAGGATTGGGATATTGAGGGAAGCTGGCATGATTGCGGAGACATTCACTTCGTGGATAGCCGTTATATGGCCCAATTTGCCCTCTGGCGGGACTTTGGCTGTAAGACCGTTAAACTCATCAACCATAGTCGGGCAGCCGCCAAAATGAGTTTCTACAGCAAACACAAGTACTGGCTGAAAAAACCCCACGACCTGACCGATGAGGAACGCGATACATACATTACTGACCATTTGAATACCCTGTCCCAGTCGGTTGTACTGCTACAAGCCAAAATTGACCATCAACCACCCTTGATGCAGGCAGAAACCCGTCAGCGAATTGACATAACCCTTAAAGAGGTTGATGCCTGGCAACTGATTCAAGTCAAAAGCCATGAGTATGAACTGGCGGTGTCAACTTATCAACGTGGGTATGCTTATCTGTATGTCAGCTACAAGTTTATGCTGCCTACTGGTGATTACGATAATGTCTCAGAGCATCTCTTGCACCATACCCGCGACCGGATCGGCAACATCACCCAGCACAAGCAGAACATTATCTTTGTTAACATGGCTGAAATTAACCGGGTACACCCTCAGCAAAACAAGGAAATCGAGTCCTATTTAGGCCGGTTTTTGCAAAAAAGCACCAGTGGAGCAGTCAGGCTTTATGCCCGCCCTCGTCCCGAGGGGGAAAGTCAGGCAGCATTTGGTTTGAACAACCCCGATGCTGACCCGGCGCAGTTAGGGTTATTTGACTAATGATTACCCCCATTGGCTACTCTTCGTCAACAGATAATCCGAGTTGCTGTGCACCTTCGATGATGATTCGATATTCAGGGGATGTCTCGGTAAGGGGGCGGGCTACGGTTGATTTGCCTTTGATACGTATCTCAATCTCGACGTTGTTCTGGGCCAGCGGCATAATGAACGTTTGAAAAACCTGGCTATAGTTAGCGATATCTACCCTGCCCGATACAACTACCGTTTTGATTCTCCGAGGGCCACTGACAGGTATTGTTGCCTCACCATCAACAGAAACACCAATGGGCGGCTCACTAAAAATAGACGGGCCGGGTAAAACAGGATTCTCCCCACCTGGCGTAAGCGAAACAATCGGGATAACAGCCTGATGCAAACTGGAGTCAAGTAGCCAGTAGGTTTGATCGAGTACATCGAACTGGGGAACGGTCTCCTGGTAAAAAGTTCGCCGGAAGGTAATGCCGTCGGAACGCCGAACCGCCCCGGCTCCAATGGCAAACTCGCCATTCAAACAGTACCGCAGTAAACTTTCCTGAATGGCCTGTGGGCCGGAAATCATCGGTTTGTCATCGTAGCGGAGGAAGGTGTCATACACATCGCTGGTACGAACTGACAGAGTTGGGGTAGGCAACAGACCGGCCTTTTCCAACACACTCAGCCCAACTTTATCCAACAGCGAAATCAATTCCGTTCCTTCTTTCAGCAAGGGCAGCAACACGCTATTGATCTGTTGGTCAATTGTGTCGCGGAATTGGCCCGACTCTACTTTCTCGATGCCCCGTTTTACGGAATACTTGGCGATAACCGAATAGGTAGCCGCTAACGCTTTTCCCACTTGTCCGTTAGCTTCTTCAGTGCGTCGGCGCAGATCGGCCCGTTGCTCCACATCTAACTGATTTCCATATTCTTTGGTAACAATCTGCCCGGCTAAATAAGCGGTGACGCAGTCAGAGAGTTTGCCCAGACCGGCCTGAGCGGGTAATAGAAATAAAATAGTATTTCTGTAAATCCGGTCATTATTGCCGCGTTTGGTAGCTGTTCGCTCGATATAGGCTTGCGTGGCCGACGTTACGCCGTCGGGGGTGGCCGCTTTGTCGGGGCCAACAATTACCAGTGTTGGCTTATGCTGCTCCGGGATGTCGTCGCCCGGATTGATTAAGGTGTTGAACAGGCCGATGCCCGACTTGTGGCTCTCTAACCGCCGGATGATTTCCTGTTGTACCAGCCCGTTGCCAATGTCGTGCCGGGCGTGGTTGATGAGGATGTTCAGGTTGGGTTTCGCGAAAAACCAGTACCGCTTAGGGCCTGTTCCTGACGAACTGTAGTAGAGGTAATACGCATTGGCTTCCAGCGTGTCGAGTACCGCATTTACGTCGTTGTGGTTGAAGGACTGCGGCTTCATCACGGCCAGTTTCAACTCGTCCACGCCGATACCCTGTTTGGGGCCGGTAATGCCAAAACTGTTTAGCAGGATGGTAGCCGCTACGCCCTGGGTAAGTCGGAAGCGGCCAAAATCGGGACGTTCGGTATCGGTGCGGCCCGCGTTGGAGCCAGGGCCGGTTACGTCGGCGGGCAGCACGGCATCGTAGCCGTTACCATAGAGTTTCTTGATCAGGCCAGTCAATGCATCTAAGTTGCCTAAATCTACATCTGATGGGTGAATAAGCCAGTGATTGCCCACCAGTACCCCCTGCCGCTTCCAAAGGTCTGATACGATGGATCCCAGCAGCCGCAACACCCCCCGTGTACGCTGAAAATCGCCGTGGCTCGCCCAGCGTTTGTGAAACACCTCCATCAGCGTGGGGTGGAACGGATAGGCTTGCTCCAACAAGGTGCGGTAGCTGCTCTGAGTAGCTGGGGTCGGCAATTCACCGGCCATCTGACTGTACTGTTTCAGATAGGCCGAAATCACCGCATCACGGGTGGCTTGATCGCCTAAATCCTCAAACAACCTTCGCCGGACAACCTCGTAAATCTCGTCGTCGGCAACGGGTTTCGTATCCGCGCCGACGCGGCCGATGCGGGCTTCGATGCTGTTCAGAATAGTAGCCGCCAACGGCGAGGAAGCCACCTCGGTAACACTGGCAGGTAACGTTGAAACCAGTACGCATTTCGATGAACTGGCCACAGCTTCAGTCAGTTCCTGCAAAAAACTGATGGTTTGATCGGCCAGCGTTGAGTTACCCACAGCTACGGCGGATGCTGCCACGCCATAATCGGCCAGTTCGTCAATCAGAATCAGGGCGGGCTGGGCCAGGGCCAGCACCTCGCGGAAACGACCTTTGGGCGCGGAGCGGTTCTCGTCGTTGGGACGGATGAGTTCGTAGGCCGCCCGACCGCCCAACTGGTAGGCAATCTCGCCCCATAACGTGCGGATTGTCAGGCCGTCGTCGGTTATACGGCCCTGGGTGGGGTCGTTGGTAGTGTTGGTGAATACGGCAATAGCGGCCTGATCGAATGTTGGTTCGGCAACCCGGGATAGAAACGACTCTGAAGACGCAAAGTTGATGGCCCGCTTACCCATCCGGGCCAGGTGAAACAAGGCAATCAGGGTGTGAGTTTTGCCGCCCCCAAACCCGGTTTGCAACGATATCACCCGGTTTTCGGCCGGGCCGCGTTCGGCATCCTGCCCCCCGTTCAGCCCCCGGATCACCCGCTGGGCTACGGTTCGCAAACCAGCGGTAGGGAAGGTTTTCTCGAAAAACAGCGCGGCATTTCGATAGACTTCCGGCCCTCGATCCAGGGACACATCGGCTAAGTTGGCCGCAAATACTGATTCGTCTACGTTGCCCTGCCGGATGTCCTGATGCGGATGCACCACTACAAACCAGGGTTGCGGCCCCGCATGGACTTGCCCCACGTGGACTTGCCCCGCCTGGATTCGCCCGGCGATGACCGCAGCAGTTACTGGGTCTGAAACCGTCCCTGTCACCGTATCCGAAACCGCCGACTGCCGCGCGGCTTCGCCCACTGGCTCGGTCTGTTGCAAGCGTTTCAGGCTTTCTTTTAATTCGGTCATGCCGGTTTTGTCAGCAATCCTGACCATGTTGTCGAAGGCCCGGCGGGCATCATCGTCAGTAAGGTCGTTATTGTAGTGATTGCACTTGTTGCGGGCTTCGGTAATGTCGTCGAGCCACGAGGGCACGTTCATCGTTTGCTTGCCAAAATCAGCTTTCAGCAACTCTTTGTGTCGCAAAACAAAGCTTTTGAGATTGCCGAAATCAATCAGTTGTTCAGCGGGGGTTCCGTTGCGGAGACCTTTGTCCCAGGCTTCGCGCTGCCCGGCGGTCAGGCTTTCGGCGTAGGCAGCAGGCCAACGCTCGCCGACGGTGGCCGAGAGCAGCGAGATCGCGTAAGGCCGGAAGGCTTCGATAAACAGCCCTAAGGCTTTAAATAGGGAATCGGTGGTAGTGGTCATTTCAAATACTGATGTACGCTGTTAAATGCTCAATTGTCGCTACCGCTTCGCTGTAAGCAGGTACAGCCGCATCCGGGGCGTAAGACATTCCGTGAACAAACGTGTTATACTCGACCGGATAAACCGGATCCGTCGTCAATATAGTCAACAATCGCTGGAGTCGGGCGGCAGTGGTCAGGTCAGCCTGACCCGGTTCCCGGCTGGTATCCCGGTCAAGGGTTAACTGGGCTATTCTGGCAAAATCAGGGCTGGACAAGGCCCGGCTGCCTAATTTGGCCAAGTCATACAAATGCCGCACCAGGTCGGGGTGTCGGTCATTGACCCCGCGCGTGCGGGCCGGGATTCGCCAGGTGAGGGCACTGAGTTTATCCGCGGCATTCTCTACCGGATCGGTGCATACAATCTGAGCCACTTCTGGGGCATTTTGGGTAGCTTCGTTGACAAACGATGAAACGGGCAGCAACAAACCTGGTAACTGCAGCGAATCAACCACACAGTCGAGTTTGATATGAGGCCGCAGTGGTGGCGAAACACCGAAAAGAGTTGGGTAGGCTACATTGATTTGGATATACTGATTCCCGTCGCGGCCCTCAGCCGACAGCATCACATACTCGGCCGATAATACCCCGACCAGATGTTGCCGAAAGCCGGAAAGCGTTTTACGGATGGCAGAGGCCGACTGCCCGGCGAGGCCCGGCCCGACGATCCGAAAGTCGATGTCTTCCGAAAATCGTTCGATCAGCTTGTGGGCTTTGGAGAGCGACGTACCCCCTGTAAAGACCAAATCAAGGCCGGCGTAAGGTTGCTGAACCAACCGCCGGATGATGTCGGTGACGAACCAGTCTTTCTCGACGAAGGCTTCATCAATCCCCATCAACAGGGCTACTTCTGCCAGCAACACCTGTCCCGGCTGACCACCTGCATCAGTCAACATATTCGTAGCAAAGAAACGTACCCCGGTAGCCAATTTTACGGCTGATCCGGCTCCGAACGCCAATCAGCCGACCCGTCGGTACCTGCGTCGAACGCCCCTCCCGGTAAGCCACGTCCGCCGTTGAGGGAACCGTTTTTATCTGGAGTCGGCTCAGCGCTTCTTTGCCCAGCGTGGGCAGGGTGGCAACCGGTACGGTCTCGTGGGTAAGGGCCGACTGTTTGGTCTTGGCATACAGCCCGTAGCCGATTCGGATCAGCTTGTTTTTACCCGCCAGCTTTTTCAACGCCCGGCCCACCTGATCGTACTCGCCCAGGTCGGTGAAGTCGTCGCGCAGAAATACGTTGGCCTTGCTCCGACTGATTCGACGCTCGACTCTGCTTTCTAAACTAAGCACTTTTCGCATTGTGTATCAGTTTGTTGACAAACAAAAATACGACACTATTAGTCTGCAAACATACGACATATACCCGTACCCCGCAACACCCGCTAAAGCGGAAGGCTGCCCCACTCAATTCCCAATTGATTTCTGTCTCTTTCAGCCGAACGTGGCCCCGTCTGCCCCAGGGCGCGGGCTTCGCGCAGCAAGCTGTCTTTGCCCGATAGCAACCCCTCAGCGGCCCGGTGGTCGGTGCTGCCTTTGGGCAATAACTCGAACAGGGCGGCCAGTACCCGCCAGAAATC
>JBBRUV010000088.1:0-14709 GCA_038247465.1 Cytophagales bacterium | reverse complement strand
TATAGAAAATCCCGTAGGTTTGGCCGATGTAATAGCCGACGTTTCGGCTATTACAACGGCCAAACCTACGGCTTTCTATGAACCCGCGTAACATCAGTTAAGAATAGGAAACAATTTTTCTTGCTTTTTAAAAGGATATAGCATCCAAGGTTGCTCATTTTTGTTGGCCAAAGTTTGCTACCCTTTTGATGAGTAGGGTATCAGAGTCAAGACTAAAGGCAAAAAAGTTAATACAGTTATCTGAAGTAAAGTTCTATTTTTTATCGTGGTATCGAATTGTTTAATTACCAGACTTTTTGTTATCTGCTGTACAGTTCAGCAATTTCTGTTGTTCGTTGTGCACTCTAAATCCAAACGCAGATTTCTGAAATGTTTTTCCTCTTTATATCTGGAACCCAACATTCTTCTGCGGGATAACCAACTGGGATTAGTAAAAAGGGTTTCTCATTTTCGGGTCGGTTTAAAATTTTGGATAGAAAATTCATTGGACTTGGTGTGTGGGTTAATGCAACTAACCCTGCATCATGAATTGCAGCAAGCAAAAATCCGCAGGCAATACCGCAACTTTCAGTTACATAATAATTTTGATGTTTATGATTATTATGTTCCAGTTCATAGCTTCTTTTGAAGACAACAATGAGATAAGGGGCGGTTTCTAAGAATGGTTTATGCCAATCAGTTCCTATAGGTTGCAGATCTTTAAGCCATTCATCTGTCATTCTTTTTTCGTAACTCTCTTTTTCTTCTTTTTCAGCTGCAATACGGATTTGCTTTTTTACTTCAGGATTTTTGACCACACAAAATGTCCACGGTTGTTTGTGAGCACCCGAAGGTGCTGTGGATGCAGAAAGAATTATGTTTTCAATAATATTCTCAGGGATGGGTTTCTCTGAAAAATCACGAACTGTTCTACGTGTATTCATCCATTCAAAAAACAGTTGGCAACGGGTGACCATTTCATTAATCTCGTAGGTTTTTTTTGTGTATGACACAAAAGGGAAATTATCAATAAGTTTTTTTAGCATGTCGGTTAAAAGTTAGAAGTTCAATTTTTGCATAGCAGCTAACGATTGGGTATTGTTACAGGGCTGGAAATCAGGGAACGTCAGACCAGCCTTTGTACAAAGCCAAATTGAAAAGCTAAAGGTGAGTTTTGTACGTCAGCCAGCCTTGCACAAAACTCATGTTAGCGGCTGTTGCTATCTGTCCACCATGAGAAGTTATCAGAAATAATAATCTCGTTCTTCTCATAGTGAAGCGTTGTCTTCATTGGAATTGTCCTAAACTGTAAATTATATTTGTCAGCAAGCTACCTTATTTCTGGTGTGTCATCATAAGTAAGCATAAACTTTCCTTTTAGTTGCGCTGTCAATTCAAATAGTCGCTCGTGGTCTATGTCAAAATATGTGTAAAGCCTTTTGCCTGCAATTGTGTATGGTGGGTCAATAAAAAAGAATGCGGTTTCATTATTTAGATTTGGTTCCAAAACTTGAAATGCGTCTCCTGCAATAAATTTGATTTTGTCTTTTACATAATCAATTGCAAGTATTCGGTCACGCAAAGTTTTTGGATACCAACGTGATGCAATCCCTTTTCCGTTCTCGCCATTTTTAATCATTCCTGAACCTTTAGCAAGTATGCCGCCATGAAAAACTCTGTTTTTTAAAATGGTACAAAATGCAATGTCGTGTAATTCTTTATTTGGGTTTTCTAATTCAGTTTTGACGTTTGCATGTGTGAGGTCATAAGAGTATATTTTGTTTGCAAGCCATTTGTTTTTCCCATTTAGAATGATTTGCCAAACTGCCGCAATTTCTTCGTCCATTTCAACCATCGTAATTTTTCAGCCATTTTTTCAAATGCTGCTGTTAGGCTTACAATGCCACCACCTGCAAATGGCTCGATTAATTCTTTCGCAATTTTATTTTCTTGTTTCAACCATTGTCTAACAGTTGGAATTAACCGGGTCTTACCACCTGGATAACGAAAAGGGCTGCGCTGTGGTACTGACGCAACGTCTATTATAGCTTGGCCGATAGATTGTTCACCTAAGTCGAACATAGTCATTTGATTTTTCATTCTACAAGTATGTTTTCAAAGTTATCAATGTCAGAAGCACCTACTCTCTTCGCATCAAGTTTCTTTTGTAATATTTCTGTGAACTGGCTCATAGAACCTGCTTCAAATTTTGCAATTTATTCTAACGCACTTGCGAATTTGGTATAAACAATTCGTTGAAGTTTTAGCCATAAAAGTTTTGTTTTCTTATCAGTTACAAGGTCGTAAAGGAAAAATATAAAATCGGATTCTACTTTGTCAAACTCGGGAAGTGCCGGCAAAGTGTTGTAGAAACTTGTCTGTAAAGCAACAACTCATTCTGTATTGCCGAACAGTTCAGCCAATTGGCAGATGTATTACTGGAGACGAGTCAAAGCCGGGCTGGTTTAAAATTAAAGATAATTGCCAATTTGCCTGTCGCTGCGGCCCGGCTTTGTGAGGTTTTAATACAGGCCCGCGCCAAGATTGCGGAACGGCCAGGGAATAGACACCAGAATCAGCAGCAGGCCAATACCGTAGAAAATGGCGACCGTCCGGTGTTTCAGCCCGTCGCCACTCATCCGACGCGACCGCGACCGGCCTACCGTAATCAGCACAATCGCAAGCAACATCCCAACGGTGTGTTCGACAGTGTAAAATCGGTACAGTTTGTCGCTAATCAGTTCGAAATTGACTTTTGGGCTGATGAAATACAGTACTAAACCCAGCACAAGCTGGATATGTACCGAAATCAGGGCAAAGAGGTAGATTTTGTTGTCGGTAGCCGAATAGTTAGCGCGGCCCTGCCACTTACGGAAAGCCGTAATCACAGCCGCCACCAGCAGCAGCAAGACCACCCAGCGCAGGCCGGAGTGCGCTTTGACCAGAATTGTATAGAACATCAGAAAACGATTGGTTTGATTTTGTTTCGGCAAAATAACACCCGAATCCCCAAAGTTTGCGCCAACTTTGGGGTATGATTCTTTTCAACATCACGGTCAACCTCGACCCGGCCATCGAACACGAATGGCTACACTGGGTCAAAACCGACGTTTTGCCAGCCGCTATCCAAACCAATCTGCCCGTTGCGGCCAACGTATTGCGCCTGCTCACCGAAATTGACAACGGGGGCGTGACCTACACCCTGCAATTCAGGTTTGCCGATTCAGACGATGCCTCGGCCTACCAAAATCAGTACGTTTCTGATTTTGAAAACGCACTATATGACCGTTACGCCGAAAAATACGTGACATTTCAGACGGTGCTGGAATACGTTTAACGCACCTTACCTCACCTCAATTTATGGTAATGCCGATTTTCCGTTTCGGGCCTCGCCTTGGGTTGATTTTCTGATGGTGCAAAACTGGGACGAGTGCGGGGCTACTATGCCATGCGCCAGAACGCGGATTGCCTGGGAAATCGGTATGGCCGGGGCCTACCAAACCACTGGCGAACGCGCCGGTCAGGGAACCGGAGCCGGGGCCGATACGGGTGGCGGCTGGATCAATGGCCGGGGCGATTCAACCATGATATTACTGAAATACCACGCCATTTTGCACGATGTGTTTACGGCTGTGTCGTGGTGGCGCATGACACCCCGCCCCGAACTCACGCATCACGGAACGCTTTGCCTGACCGCACCCGACAACCGACAGTATTTACTTTACGTGCAATCGGGAACGCCGACGCTGATCACGCCCAAACAGATATACGGCGTTCGGGCGGTGGACATCTGGACGGGAATCAGCCGTGATTTACCCGATTTGGGGGTGGTATCTGGATTGGCCCGCAGGATTTGGGGACTGGTGTGGCAGTGGTTTTTGAGGAGAAAAAATAAATCAGGCTTACCGCTTGTTTTCGTTGACATCAATTTTACTTCGCTACCAATGCAATTGCCATTCGTTTTAGCCATTCTGAGTACTTTTTTTTTAGTGGCCGGTATCGTTTACTTTGGTCGGCGTAAACCCGGCTATAGCCAGTTTCAGCATACCATCAGCGAATTGGGGGAGATTGGCAGTGCTGATGCCCGGCTTGTCGGTTATGGCCTTTTTCTGTCTGTCGGGTTGCTGCTGATAGGGCTGGCCGCTTTGTCTAACGGCCAACCCCTGCGCGGGCTGGCGGCTTGTGTTGGCATCGGATACATTGTTGCGGCCTTTTTTCCGTGTGATGTGGGTTCTCCGTCATCGGGCAGTGGCCGCCAGCAGATTCACAATCTCGGCGGGGCTGTAGAGTACATTGGCGGAGCCTACTTTATCACTCAGTTTGTTGATAGCCAATGCGGTTTGCAGTCAGATATGGTCAACGCCGGAGCAGCGGCTATTTTTCTGGGTGCTATACTATTATCAGTTGCCCAGTTACCCTTGCGCGGTTTGTTACAACGAATAATAGAAAGCATACTGTTTGGCTTTTTGCTATACGGAACGGCGTGTGTAAGCAACGGGTAGCTGTACTTTTGTCCCACCTCCAACCGTTAGTTTCCTGACCAACGTTGCTTCCCAATTCTGTTTATGTGCGCCATGATTCGTCTTCTCCTTGTTGTCTCGTGCTATCTATTTGGTTTCCTGCTATCCACAGCTCTGGCCCAGTCAACCGCGCCCAAACCCGAAAACCTCGGCCCGCAGGTTAATTCGCCCTACAACGAAATCAACCCGATGATCTCGCCCGATGGCAAAACACTCTATTTTGCCCGCATCAGTCATCCCCAAAATACCAATGGCGACAAGGGCAGTCAGGATATCTGGTACTCCGATTTTGATGAAGGCAGCAAACAATGGGGACCCGCCCGCCGGATGCCAAACCCCCTCAACCGCGAAGAATATAACTGTGCCTATAGCATCACGCCCGACGGAAACACGATGCTCGTGAAAGGAGCCTACAACAACGGCACCTACGAAACGCGCGGCTTCTCGATGAGCAAAAAAGTGGCTAACGGCTGGAGTACTCCGCAGAAAATGAACATTGGCAGCTACGAACGCATGAGTGCCGGGCAGTTTGATTGCGGTTTTTTGTCTGCCGACGGAAAAACCCTACTTATGGCTTTCAGCGAGAAGAAAAATAGTAAGGAAGACAACCTCTATGTCAGTTTCCGAATGAAAGACGGGTCGTGGAGCAAACCGCTCGATCTGGGACCGGATATTAACACCAAATTCACCGAAACCACACCCTTTCTGGCTCCAGATGGCGTAACGCTGTATTTTTCCAGTGACCGCGACGGTGGGCAGGGCAGCAACGATGTCTGGGTCAGCAAGCGGGTCGACAAAACCTGGAAACGCTGGAGCCGCCCTCAAAACCTCGGCCCGGCCATCAACACCGACGGCTACGATGCGTATTACACGCTCTCGGCGGCTGGTGATTTTGCGTACCTGACTACCTTCAAAAACACGCTTGGCAAAGGTGATGTGGTCAGGATCAATCTCAACGAAACCCCGCCACCGCCCACGCTGGCCGGCAACAACGACCCCGCTAAAGTCGGTTCGGGCAGTGATCCCAACAACCCAAACGGCGGTAATGGTGCTGATCTGACCCGGCCTAACCCCGTTGCGCTGATTTCGGGACGGGTGATTGACCAGAAAACCGGCCTTCCCGTTGCCGCCAGGATTGTTTACCAAACCCTGCCCGACGGTGCCGAGGCCGGCGAAGCCAATTCGGACCCCACCACCGGCGAATACAAAATTGTGCTGCCCTACGGCCAGAAATACTCTATGCGGGCCGTTGCGCCCGATTTTATTGCCGAAGGCGACAACGTAGATTTAACCGGCCCGGCCAAAGGGTTTCAGGAGATAAAAGGGAAAGAACTTAAGCTGGTGCCGATTGAAGTCGGTCGGTCGGTGAGACTCAACAATATTTTCTTCGATGTGGGCAAGGCCGAACTCCGCCCCGAATCCGGCCCCGAACTCGACCGGATGGTAGCCACATTCAACGACAATCCCAAGATCACCATCGAAATCGGCGGGCATACCGATAATACCGGCGGCAATGCGATCAACGCCAAACTCTCGCAGGATCGGGCTGACTCGGTGCGCGAGTATTTCATCGGCAAGGGCATTGAACCCGACCGCGTTGCCAGCAAAGGTTACGGCGAAACCAAGCCCGTTGCCGCCAATGACACCGACGCGGGCCGTCAGCAAAACCGGCGCGTAGAGTTCGTCATCGTGAAAAAATAGGGACGCACATATATGTATGCCCTATACTCAATCTAACCCCGGTCGTTTAAACGTCCGCGCTGCCGGAAACAGCGTTTCTACTCTCTGCTGAATGTGTTGAAGCAACACCAGCAGGTCGAGAATATCGTCGGTCTTTTCGGGATAGTGCGCCAGAAGCGTCTGCCAGCCCAGAAACGACTGGTCAATGCTAACCAGCACTAATTTGGCTTTGCCAAGGTAATAATTGGTCAGCGGCCCGTTGCTGTTCGGTTCGGTAACGCTTCGCAGGGCCGTAAGGGTTTTGACCGGAATCAGCGTCCGATACCAGCGAATCATATCCCAGGCATTTTTCTGCTCAGTCAATATCACCATTGCTTCGGTTTCTGACCGGATACCGAGCGTGATGGCGTGCATCTGAGCGTTGCCGACTGCTTCGAGCAGGGTGCCTTCCTGCCGTAGCCACGTACCGGTTTGCCGCAGGTAGCGGCCCGTTAAAACGGCAAGCGGATGATCGCGCAAATCAGGCTGTTGAGGCAACGCACCGGCTTCGAGTTGCTGTTGACGAGTAGCTGATACGGTGTCCGGTTGCTGCCGTTGACCAACCCGGCTCAGGTGCTGCCGGGTCATGTTCAGGGCTTCTACCAGTTGTTTCACCAGCAGTTCGCCAGTGGGTAGTGGTTGCCCCGGCCCGGTGGTTTCCTGCATCTGAAAACTGCGGCAACGGGCCGTAAGCGGGCAACGCTCACACCACGAATCGCAAAAATTATATATGTCAGGAATGAGTATTGAGGATGCGTTCATATTGCGTTACGGCATATTAACCAATTATTTATTGGCGAATATACAGATATACAATATAAGCACAATGTTTCTGACTTTTATTGAGGGGAGGTATTAACTGCTGACAATCAGTGCGGCCCCGGTCACCATAATGGCCGCGCCGACGAGTTTGCGCCGGATGTCGGTCTCGCCAAAAAAGCGATAACCGAACAATACACTGAGCAAAGCCGATGTCTGAAACAACGCCAGCGCGTAGCCGACCTGCGTTCCCGAAAAAGCGTAGTTGGTGGCTATTTGCATCAGGCCGACCGACGTAAATACGCCCACCGCCAGCGGCCACTGCTGCACCAGAAGCCGGGTTTGCGCCCGCCACCGCCCCCGTAATGACACCGCTACCCACACGCCGGAGAGCGCAAAACCGAGCCAGCACCAGTAAAAAAACGCGGTGAACGGCGTACTGAGCAGAATGGCTTTTTTGAGAAATACGCCGTCAACACCGGAGCAAAGCAGGGCAATCAGCCGAAACCGCACATCGGGCCGGGCCAGTATGCCGAGCCGGTTGCGGGTTGGCAAGTCGGCTTGGGTAGTGGTGTCAATTGGCTTGGTTTTCAGAACTACATAACTCCCGGCCACAATCAGGACTACGCCCGCCAACCCGATCCAGCCGGGGATTTCGCCCAGCACCACCACTGCCACCAGCATACTCACCACCGCTTTCCAGGCATTGATTGGCCCCAGCACCGACAGATCACCGAGGTGCATGGCCCGCACCAGAAACACGTTGCCAACAACGGCCAGACCCGCACAGGCCAGCATACTACTCCAGAACGCACCCGACAGTCCCGAAACCTGAATCTGCGGCCACAGCATCGGACCCGCCAGCGTCAGAAAACCGTAGGTAGCCATCGTGATAAATAACGGCTCGGCGGTGCGCTGCGTGAGTTGTTTCTGAAATACGTTCGAGAGCGGATTGGCCACAATCCTGACCAGAATGGCAACCGCAGTGAGTATCGGCATGGCTTATATAGTCTCGACCACCCCCAGTTGGGGGTGGTATTCTACCGCAACAGCAGCACGTGGCCGCGCAACGGCGGTTGGTCAGGAATGGTACGAAGCGCGTAGGTATAAACCCCCGTCGGTAGCGGATTTCCGTTTAGTGTGCCATCGAATAAGGTTTCGGGATTGACCGGCGACCAGAAAACGACCTCGCCCCAACGGCTGAACACGGTCAGTTCGGCATCGGGATATGCCTCGATTCCGGGTAGGTTCCAGACATCGTTTTGGCCGTCGCCGTTGGGCGTAAACACGTCCGGTACCCACACCCGGTCAACCACCAGAATCCGAACGGCGTCGGTGGCCGCGCAGCCGGTGCTGTTTTTTACGTCAACGATATACACAACCTCCTGATTAACAGCCTGTACAGTTGGCGTGGCTGACTGCGGGTTGTCGAGAAAAATGCCCGATACCCACCGAAACCAGTTAGGTTCTCCGGTGTAAGCCGGTTTGAGGGTCAGGGTATTACCCCGCCAGGTCGAAATCGTATCGGGCAGGCTGATGGTCGGGATGGGTGCAACCACGGCGGTTCGGGTGGCGGAGACGCTGGCACATTCGGGCGCGGGCTTCACGGCGTAGGTTAGGGTGTGGTTGCCAATCCCGGCAGTCTGCGGACTAAACGATTTCCCCTGCACACCCGGCCCCGCAAAAATGCCGCCCGCCGGGTTGCCCTGGAGCGCGTAATCGGGATTATTGCTGCCACAAACGCCCGGAATCGAATCAAACCGGGCGATTACGGGCGGCACCGGCACCAGCGTTACCGGGGTCGAAACGCCGATGCAGTCATAGCCGTCAATGGCCGTAACGGTGTAGGTTCCGGTGTTTTTGGCCTGGTATTGCGCCCCGGTTTCGCCCAGAATTGGTTGCCCGTTATAGGCCCAGTTGTACCGCGTACCGCCACTGCCGGTCAACACCAATAAATCCTGCGGGCAAATTCGGTTTTGGCCCGACGACGACCGTACCACCGCTGATACTGCCGCCGACCGGCTGATGGTCATGGTGTCGGTGCGGGCGGTGCAGCCAAACGTGGGGTAGGTCAGCACGGCCCAATATTGGCCGGGCTGAGCAAATGTAGCTGTTGTATTCGTCTGACCAGCAGCCGGTTGGCCGGTATTAAACCACTGATACCGAACCTGATCGGTTGAGCTGGCGGTGAGCGTGACCGAGCCGGTGGCAGCGCACAAATGCCCGGTAACGCTCAGGCGGGCTTTGCTGCCCAGCACCACCACCGTTAGTTTTTCGGAGGTGCCAACTTTGCTGCATTGCGCCTTGGGCGACACCAGCACGGTGTATTCGCCGGGTTCGATGGCGTTGAATATTGGTGCAGCAGCATTGGGCAGGTTTATATCATCTCTGCGCCATTGATAGTTCCAGTCAGGATTGGCAACCGCCTGTAAAACAGCGACTTCACCCTGGCAAATGGTGGTATTTTGGGTAGTAGCGGGTAGGCTTTTGATGCTCACCGTTGGGTCTGCCGTAACAATGGGCGGACATTCGACAACCAGAAACTGAAAATCACGCCGGACCTCACCAATTTTTACCCCGTTCCGATATTCTTCGACTTTCACGGCAAACACAAACAGCCCCAACTGAGACGCTTTAACCGATAATTGCCCCGTTTGGGCATTGATAGACAGGGCCGGACTGCCGGGAATGGCGTTATCTGCCGAAAACCCGCCCAGCCATGTCACATCGGGGTATGGCCCGGCAGAAGCCGTATTTTGGTTTTGACCCGTGCCGCGTTGGTTCAGGGGTGTTGCCATCGAGTAGCGCAGTTCATCGCCATCAGAATCGGTGCCGCTAAACGGAAACGTAAACAGCTCATTAACACATACATACTCGCCATTCAGGGAGCCGAATCGGGGTGAGGAATTAGCAAAAAACCGCCCGTTTTGGGTTAGGGCCGGAAATTCCAGATAAAACGTAAAGCCCGTTTGGCCGGGCGCGTTGATGTTGTCGATACCGTTGTTTCGGGCGCGGGTCTGGTAGGCCATGTAGTAGCCTTCGGAGTCAGCATACGCAGTTGGGTCGAGTTGGATGGTGGCCTCAAATGTGGCTGCGATGAAGTTCAGATTACGTTGCTGGGCGCAATAACTGTTGGCGTAGATAACTTTTTGCCGCTGCCCGGTTTCACTGACAAGGAACGTGGCTATCAACACATTATCCCGCTTTCGGCAGATGGCAATAGCCCCGCCCCGCTGGGCATCGGCGCGTGGCCCGGCTTCGAGGTAGTTGGTAACAATAATCTGAAATTCGCCGGGTATGCGGCCCGTAGCCCGCATCTCGATCTGGCCGCCTACCTGATGAACCGCGAACGAGACGCCTGGCGTAAGTAGGCAGCAAAGCCACAGCAGAGCCTGATGGGTAAAAAAGCGCATATAAAACCGTAGTAGAGTTGGTCAATTCATTCACTTACTCCCGTTGTGCTGCATGAACACAGACCAAATTTGGCTAAATTCTGCATCTGGTTCAACCTATTTCTGTTTATTTGTTTGGATAATACGCTCATTTAAAACAAGTTCGTTGCCTGCATTGCTGTTACGGTAAATACTGCCGCAGTCATTGCGTAATTTTCTTCGCGTTTTTTCTTTCTGATAGTATGAAGCCCATTCTCCTGTTTTCCCTTATCGCATTGGCCGCTGCTGCCCTGTTTGCCAGCCGCGATGCCCTGCCTGCCGCCGACCCCGCCGGGCAGGATTGGCCCGAATATCTCGGTGGCCCCGACCGCAGCCACTTCTCGGCATTGGCCCAGATCACAACCGAAAACGTGCAGACCCTGCAGCAGGCGTGGCAATATTCGGCCCCCGATTCGGGACAGATGCAGGTAAACCCGATTGTAGTCAACGGCGTGTTATACGGCGTAACATCGGCGGTGCAGGCGTTTGCGCTCGATGCCGCGTCGGGCCGCGAGATCTGGCGGTTTAGCGAACAACTCAAAGCCGGGCACAGCACGAGCCGGGGCGTGGCCTACTGGACAGACGGGCGCGACAACCGCATTCTTTATACCATCGGGCCGCACCTCTACGCGCTCGATGCCCGAACGGGTCAGAAAATTATCAGTTTTGGCGATAGTGGCCGCGTTGATCTGCACACCGGGCTGGGCGAACAAGCCAAAAACAAACTCATTCTCTCGAACACACCCGGCACCGTTTTCAATGATTTAATTGTGATGCCCCTACGCCTGTCAGAAGGGGCCGATGCCGCGCCGGGACACATCCGGGCCTTTAATGTGAAGACCGGCAAATTAGTCTGGACGTTTAGAACGATACCAAACCCCGGCGAAGCAGGCTACGAAACCTGGGGCAAAACCAACTACCAAAACATAGACGTGGGCGGGGCCAACAACTGGGCAGGTATGGCCGTTGACCGGCAACGCGGCATTCTGTATGTACCAACCGGCTCGGCAGCGTTTGATTTTTATGGTGGCAACCGGCCCGGCCAAAACCTGTATGCCAACTGTTTACTGGCGCTGGATGCCCGAACGGGCAAGCGGCTCTGGCACTTCCAGGCCGTTCACCACGACATCTGGGATCGTGATTTTCCGGCTCCGCCAAACCTGCTGACGGTTACGCAAAACGGCAAAAAAGTGGATGCCGTGGCCCAGATCACCAAATCGGGTCACGTCTTTGTGTTTAACCGTGTCACGGGCAAACCACTCTTCCCGATTGAAGAGCGGCCCGTACCGCAGTCTGACCTGCCCGGCGAAAAATCGTGGCCCACGCAGCCATTCCCGACTAAGCCCGCGCCCTTTGCCCGCCAGACGCTCACCGAGGCCGACATCAACCCGCTTTCGCCGGAGCATGATTCGCTGGTGCGGGCCTTTCGGCAGATCAGAAAAGGATCGTTTATGCCACCCAGTAAGCAGGGAACCATTATTTTCCCCGGTCTCGACGGCGGGGGCGAGTGGGGCGGTGCTGCCACCGACCCCGATGGCATTATGTATGTCAACAGCAACGAATGTGCGTGGCTATTCAAGATGCAGGACGTTCCCAAAGCCGACGAACTGGCCCACCTCGGAACCGGCGAGCGGCTGTATGTGCAAAGCTGCGCGGTGTGTCATGGCAACGAGCGAAAAGGCAACCCCAACAGCGGCTATCCATCGCTGGTGGACATCGGCAACCGGCGCACCCGCGAGTATGTAACCCGGATTATCGCCAACGGCAAAGGCATGATGCCCGGTTTTACGCAACTTACCGCCGACGAAAAACGGGCGTTGGTCGGCTTTTTGTTCAACGACGAAAAACAGGAACTATCAGGAGCCGTTGCCGGGACGAAACGACCGTTTGTTCCCTACAGAATAAGCGGCTACACCAAATTTCAAGACAGCAAAGGCAACTCCGGCATAAAACAGCCCTGGGGAACGCTGAACGCCATTGACCTCAACACCGGCGAATATGTCTGGAAAGTGCCGTTCGGCAACGAATCGCCGAACAACGGAAACAGTCTGAAAAACAAGGATGTCCTACCGGCAACGGCCCCGCAAACCGGCACCGAAAACTATGGCGGGCCGGTGGTAACGGCGGGTGGTCTGTTATTTATCGCGGCCTCGAAAGACGGAATGTTTCGGGCTTATGACAAAAAAACTGGGCGCATTTTGTGGCAAACTAAACTCCCGGCGGCTGGTTTTGCCACGCCCTGCACCTATCAGGTTGGCGGCAAACAATTTGTGGTTGTGGCCTGTGGCGGAGCCAAACTCGGCCAACCCAAAGGCAACCAGTATGTGGCATTTGCGTTGCCGTAATATGATTGGTGGCTTGCAGACCGCAAGACGGAGCCATTGAATAAGCATTCGCGGGCAGATGTAGCTTTTGGCCTGAGCGACGGAACCGACCGAAAAGACCGGAACGTTCGTACATTTTAATACGTCTGACACAATGCAATCACAATCATCAACAGCAGAAATGGCCGGGCCACGCATAGCCGCGCAGGCAGGAACCATCACCCTATCCAGTGACCTGACCGTGAACCGGATGGGCTACGGCGCGATGCGAATCACCGGCGACGGTATCTGGGGGCCGCCCCGCAACCACAACGAAGCAATACAGGTGCTGAAACGGTGCCTTGACCTTGGCATCAATTTTATTGACACCGCCGACAGCTACGGCCCCAACGTATCGGAAGAACTCATTGCCGAAGCCCTCTACCCGTATGCCAGTGGCTTAGTGATTGCCACCAAAGGCGGCCTGCTCCGCACCGGCCCCAACCAATGGCCGGTTGACGGCTCGCGAAAACACCTCGAAGAAGCCCTGAACGGCAGCTTGAAACGGCTGAAAACCGAACAAATTGACCTCTACCAACTGCACCGTTTCGACCCTAAAGTAGAACCCGACGAATACCTCGGTTTTCTGGCCGAAGCGCGACAGGCGGGCAAAATCAAGCACATCGGTTTGTCAGAAGTAGGTGTGGACGAAATCAAACAGGCACAGGCATACTTTCCGGTGGTCTCGGTGCAAAATATGTACAGTTTCGGCCAGCAGAAGTGGAACAGCACCCTAAAATTCTGCCAGGAAAACAGCATTGGGTTTATTCCTTGGTATCCGCTGGGCGGGGGGAATTTAGCTGCCGAAGCCGCCATTCACCGCGTAGCCGAGCGACACACAGCCAGTGGAACACCCACGAGCGAATACCAGATTGCACTGGCATGGCTACTGGCGGCATCACCGGCGATGATTTTGATTCCCGGCACATCGTCGGTGAAACATTTGGCCGAAAATACCGCAGCCGCAGCTATTAAGCTGACAGAAGACGATTTACAGGATATGCCGTTGCCCTAACACGAATATCAATCCTTTACCCCCGGATTAATCCGGGGGCAAAGGATTGATATTAGCCGTTCCCCAAAGCCTTCATCCGGTCGTGGGCAGTTTGCAGATCACCCAATTGTTTCATCAGCACCTCTTTGATATAGGCCGGCAGGAGGTCTTTGCCAATCACATCGCGATACGCTTCAACGGCGGCATCTTCGCCAAACTCTACCGAACTCAAAATAGTGTTGCGGTCTTTGCCGGTCAGTGCCGCTTTGATGTCAATCCAGGCGCGGTGCAGTTTACTGGATGCGTCAGTATGGGTGACCTCAGAAACAGCAGCCCCGTCAATCCGCACAATATGGTCGGCAAGCTGACTACGGAAGCCCTGACTTTGCACCACATAATGCCGGAAGATATCTTTCAGATTGGCGTCTTCGGTATCATCAGTTACTTTTTCGTAACCCTGAATCCGGTCGTTATTAATTACCACGAGTCCGTTGAGCGCGTCAACGATATCTTTAGTATTTGTCATGTTTGTTGTGTGATTTGCCTCTAACTATCAGTTTAACCGCAACGGAATTGGAAAGGCGATGAAACATTTTCTTTCTGAGGGAACGGGCCAATCAAATGGGGGGTACTCACTAAATTTAGCCGGACTTTGGACCGATTGATTTTCCGCTTTGGGCAAACGCCGTAGCTTTGCTCCGCTAACTAACACAAAGAAATCAGTATGGCACAGGCTAAAACGGGCGATACCGTCCGGGTTCACTATACCGGCACGTTGGCCGATGGTACAATTTTTGACTCATCAGCCGGGCGCGACCCGCTGGAGTTTCAGCTCGGCAGCGGGCAGGTCATCAAGGGCTTCGACGATGGCATTACGGGTATGGATGTCGGCGAGCATAAATCGGTAAACATCCCGGTTGAAGACGCATATGGTCCTGCTCACG
>JBBRUV010000087.1:0-14844 GCA_038247465.1 Cytophagales bacterium | reverse complement strand
TCCTGCTCGGCGGGCGTAATCAGTTTGTTGAGCGGCATACTGCCTACATAACTGATTTTCAGTATGTAAGAACCACGTTTGATGTTTTTCAGTGAGAAATTTCCGGTATCGTCCGTTCGGGTAAACGACACGAGCGACGAATCTTTGGGACTCATCAGCAGCACCGTTGAGCCGGGCAATGGCGCGTTGAGGGTGTCGGTAACGTGGCCCTGAATCGAGATTCGGGCGGGGGTTTGGGCCTGCGCGACCACACCAAACAGCCCCAAAATAAGGAGTAGAGAAAGCGTTTTCATTGGCGGAAAGAACGGTGAAATTGGTATCCGTAAATGTAAACGGTTTCAGTATTATGACAACCTGGTCTATAACTAAATTTAACGTTAATTAAGAATTTTCCATCAAACGGGCTGAATTACTTACTGTGATATGCGACAACGTATTGAACGGGTAGCATGAGTTGGTTCAGTTTTAACGAATATAGGCGATAGGCCGGTAACAAAAAGGGCGCACCCATTGGTGCGCTCTTGCATAGTAGCTGATTCCTGCTTAGTCCAGCACCGGCACCAACTTATCCAGATTGTAGAAGATGATGTCTTCTTTGCCCGCTTCGTCTTCATTCATCATCATGCCGACGGTGGCATTTTTCTGAATCCGGCCCGACAGTATTTCCTTCGAGAGGGCATTCAGGATGCGCCGTTGCATGACGCGCTTTAGGGGACGTGCGCCAAACTCAACGTCATACCCTTCGCGGGCGATGAAATCCAGCACCTCCGGCTCACTTTCGAGCGTGATGCCCTGCTCAGACAGCCGCGTCTGGATTTGCCGGAACTGAATGTCCATGATTTTCCGCAACTCGCGCTTAGTAAGCGGCTGAAACATCACAACCTCATCAATGCGGTTCAGAAATTCGGGCCGCAGACTTTGTTTGAGCAACTCAAACACCTCGGCTTTGGTCTCCTCAATCACAATGTCGCGGTTGTATTTGTCAATCGTGGCAAACCGCTCCCGGATAATCGGCGACCCGATGTTGGAGGTCATCACGATGATGGTGTTTTTGAAGTTGGCAACCCGTCCCTTGCTGTCGGTCAGCCGGCCATCATCGAGCACCTGGAGCAAAATATTGAACACGTCGGGGTGCGCTTTTTCGATTTCGTCCAGCAAAATCACGCTGTATGGTTTCCGGCGCACGGCCTCGGTCAGTTGCCCGCCTTCGTCGTAGCCCACATAACCCGGAGGTGCGCCAATCAACCGACTCACGGCATGGCGTTCCTGGTATTCGCTCATGTCAATTCGGACGAGCGCGTTTTCGTCGTTAAACAGAAAGTCGGCTAAGGCTTTGGCGAGTTCGGTTTTGCCCACGCCCGTTGTGCCCAGAAAAATAAACGAGCCAATCGGTCGGCGGGGGTCCTGCATACCGGCGCGGCTCCGGCGCACGGCATCGGCCACCACCTCGATGGCTTCTTCCTGCCCGGCCACGCGCTTGCCAAGTTCAGCTTCCAGATTCAGGAGTTTGTCGCGCTCCGATTGCAGCATCCGGCTCAGGGGAATGCCCGTCCATTTCGCCACCACTTCCGTAATATCGTCGGCGGTAACTTCCTCCTGCAACATTCGGTCACCCGATGATCCGTCGGCTTTTTCGGTATTGCTAAGGTCATTGAGCCGATTTTCGAGTTCAGGAATACGTCCGTATCGAATTTCGGCCACTTTGCCATAGTCGCCGGCGCGTTCGGCTTGCTCGGCTTCTACCCGCAGCGCGTCCACCTGTGCTTTCAGCGTCCGGCCTTCGTTGACCGATTGTTTTTCGGTTTCCCACCGGGCGCGGAGTTCGTTGCGGGTTTCGCTCAGATCGGCAATTTCGCGGCTCAGGGCCACTTCTTTGTCTTTGTCGTTCTCGCGCCGGATGGCTTCGCGCTCAATCTCCAACTGCATAATCCTCCGGTTGAGTTCGTCCAATTCTTCCGGCACCGAGTCAATTTCAAGGCGCAGTTTGGCGGCTGCTTCGTCCATGAGGTCAATGGCTTTGTCGGGCAAAAAACGGTCAGAGATGTAGCGGTTCGAGAGTTCGACGGCGGCAATCACGGCATCGTCTTTGATCCGCACGCCGTGATGAAGTTCGTAGCGTTCTTTAATACCACGCAAAATCGAGATGGCATCGGCCACGTCGGGTTCGTCAACAATCACGGTCTGAAACCGCCGTTCGAGGGCTTTATCTTTCTCGATATAGCGTTGATATTCTTTGAGCGTGGTGGCTCCGATGGCGTGGAGTTCTCCGCGAGCGAGGGCTGGTTTGAGCAGGTTGGCCGCGTCCATCGCCCCCTCGCCACCCCCGCCCGCGCCGACGAGGGTATGAATTTCGTCAATAAACAGCACGATTTCGCCTTCCGAATCAATCACTTCCTTGATAACGGCTTTCAGTCGCTCCTCAAATTCACCCTTGTATTTGGCCCCGGCCACGAGCAAACCAAGGTCGAGGGCCATCACAATCTTCGATTTCAGATTCTCCGGCACGTCGCCCTGCACAATGCGCTGGGCGAGCCCTTCAACGATGGCGGTTTTGCCAACGCCCGGCTCACCGATGAGCATAGGGTTGTTTTTTGTCCGGCGACTCAGGATTTGTAGCACACGCCGTATTTCTTCGTCGCGCCCGATAACGGGGTCAATTTTTCCGGCGCGGGCCAGTTCATTCAGGTTTTTGCCATACCGTTCCAGCGATTGGTAGGTAGCTTCGGCGTTCGGGTCTTTCACAGGGTTGTTTTTGCCCCGCAGGTCGCGGATGGCTTCTTTTAAGGCTTTTTCAGAAAATCCAATGTCTTTCAATAACGTAGCAATGGCATCGCGCCCGCCCACGAGCCCCAATAACAGCATCTCAACGCTGACGTATTCGTCACCGAAGTCTTTTAGCTGGTTTTGAGCGCGTTGCAGGGTCGCGTTGAGGTCGTTGCCGAGGTAAATAGGCTGCCCGGCAGGTTGTTGCCCCGACACCACAACGTTGGGGTATCCGGTTACGATGGCGGTGAGGGCGAGGATCAGGCGGCTACTGTCCACGCCCATTCGTTTGGTCAGGTAGCCGACCGTATTAGGGTCTTCGTCTAAGATGGCTTTCAGCACATGGCCCGTCTCGACGGTTTGTTGCTGGTTGCCCTGCGCGATCTGGGCGGCCTGTTGAACGACTTCCTGCGCTTTTATGGTGTAATTCTGAAGGTTCATTTTTCAATTATCAGTGAACAGTAAACAGTTATCAACGATACTCAGTGAACATTGATAAGTGATTACTGCTCACTGCTCATTAATGGTGCCGGGCTGTTTTTTCAGACATTTTGGCGGGAAGTAGCGCACGAACCTAATTTTAGCACGACAAAATAACCTAAAACGGCTGCTTCACTTTTGTAGGCAACAGTAGGGAGCTAATTTTTTTAACAAGTTTGCTTGCGTAAATGTAAAATCTATTTTACATTTACGCAAGCAAACTTGTCATACAAGATGAAAAACGATTGGTTATTTCCGCATTGCTACCGGCGCATTGGCTGGCTGCTGTTTTTTCCCTCGGCGTGCTTAGGATTAGTTGATACATATGGCGAGTACCTACCCTGGCTTCGGGCCAATCTGACTTGGTTATACGCCCTGCCCAGCCCCTCATTTCTCGACGGTGATCTGATTGACGAAGTAGCCGCGCTGGGTATTATTGCCGGGCTGTTGCTGGTGGCTTTTGCCCGCGAACGAACCGAAGACGAAATGATCCGGCAACTGCGGTTGGTAGCCTTGCAATGGAGCGTTTACATCAATTACGGGCTACTGGCCCTGGCAATTGTGTTGCTGTATGACATAGCGTTTTTTCATGTTATGATTTACAATATGTTCACCATTTTGCTGGTGTTCATCGGGCGGTTTCGGTGGTCGTTGCGCCGGTTGGGGCAGGAAGAAAAACAGCTCGCATGAAAAACCGGCTGAAAGTGGCCCGCGCCGAGCATGACTTCTCGCAGGCCGACGTAGCGCAGCACATCGGCGTAAGTCGGCAAACGGTTAACTCCATCGAAACGGGTCGCTATGTGCCGTCGGCGGTGCTGGCCCTGAAATTGGCGCGGTTGTTTTCGATGCCCGTCGAGACGCTATTTTCTTTGGAAGATACCGACTAACCGGCGTTTGGGTAGTCTCACACGCTGTTATGGATTGTCGGCCCGTTTGTCAAACCCGGATAAACAGTTTCTTCCGGTACATCCAGAGCAGAATCGCGTAGAAAACGCCCAGCGTAGCCGCCCCAATCAGCAACGGCTCATATTCTGGACCAAACACCCGAAACGGGCTATGACCGAGGTGGATATAAAACGAGTTGATGATGAAGCCATCAATGAGATGAACCAAGCAATAAATAGCGATAGAATTCATGCCGATAACGGTCAGGAAAAATGCCCAACTTCGCCGACCAGCTACGTCTATAACACCGTAAAATAAGGCCAGTAGCCCAAAACAGCAACCGCCACTGAGCAACACCCAGGCCGGTGTCCAGATGCGTTTCACGATGGGGCAAACGCCGGTAACGTGTAGCAACAAACCCAGTGCAACACAAGCAGCCCCGGCCAGCAGAAATTGGCGAATCAGTACCGGGCCGGGCTTGTTGGCCCGCAGCCACTGGCCGACCTGCAAACCAATTATCATGGTGCCGAGCGTCGGGATAAAACTCAGCGTGGCATAACCACCGTCGTTAAACAGAAACGGAGTTGGGCGCGGAAACAGGTTCAGGAACCAGACATCAAACGCCCAGGCCAGGTTGCTGTTTTTATTGAAATGAGCCGCCAGCCCCGCATAATGTTCGGGCCAGTTGGCTGGTACGCCCACCGCCGAAAAATCAAACCCAACGCCCGGAGCCGGATATAGCACAAACGCCAGCCAGTAGCCAGCCAGAATAATCGCCAATGCCCGCCACTGCGTTCGGGGTGAGGTGGTGCCGAGCCAAAACAGGAATGGATAGCCTAAGCCAATCTGCGTCAGGGTGTCTTCAAACGTAAAATTGGTTTGGCTGCTGTGAATCGAGCGCAAAAAAATACCGAGCAACACCAGCATCAGCGACCGCCGGAGCGCGTGACCACCTTGCGCCCGCACCGTCTCGCCCCGTGCCAGGCGGCTACTCAGTGAATACGGCAGGGCCACGCCCACCAGAAACGAGAACGACGGCTGAATCAGGTCATGCAGCGAGCAACCTGCCCAGGCCACGTGGCTCTGATGCCAGGCCAGAAACGCCCATACCGGGTTGTCAGGAAAGGCATCGTGGAGCCGCGAGA
Organism: Cytophagales bacterium; assembly: GCA_038247465.1. Taxonomy (GTDB): domain Bacteria; phylum Bacteroidota; class Bacteroidia; order Cytophagales; family Spirosomataceae; genus JBBRNH01. The sequence goes on along the minus strand of JBBRUV010000087.1, from coordinate 9,571 downwards.
ATTGCAACAGCTCGGCCGCCATCAACAGCATCACAAAGCCCCGGTAGGCATCCAGCGACATCAGCCGGTTGTCAGAAAGACCACCCTGACGCAACGATGGGCCAGGTTCGGGGTGAACGGAAGAAACAGAAGTTGTGGTTGTCATAGCGCACAAAGCAGCCGTTTCGCCCCATCTTACCCTTTCATCGTCCGAACCAATAGCACCTCAATCAGCAGAAATACCAGCGCGGCCAGCAAAAAGTAGCGCCAGAGGTTAGTTTCGCCGTTTTGCTGTTCCAGCACCTGCACAAAATCACCGTCCTGAATACTGTCGAAAACCTCTACGTTTTTCTGCCCGGCGAAGGCCCGGCGCAGGTCGTCGGCACTGTAAAAATCCATGGCTGATTCGCGGTTGCCGTGATTGAACGCCAGCAGCCGTTCTGTTTTGGCGGGGCCACCGTCGGTTTGCAATTGCAGTTCGTAATAGCCTGATTCAATGTCCTGCCCATCAGCCAGTTGGTTACTTTTGGGGAGTTCTATTTGCAGTTTGTTGCCCACCACGCGCTGAACGGGAATAATGTCGAGTTTGCCGCGCCGGAGTTTATAGACTGTTTTTTCGGAGGCATTACTCACCGGCAGCGTAATCAACCCTTCGTCGAAGGCGTAGGCCGTGCGGGGTGATTTAGCACTCAGCGCGGCCATTTTATACATCACCGGCACAAACAGGGCGTGCTCGGCGAGGTTGCCGTATTGAGTTGCCAACGGCGATGCCAGCACATAGACCAGCCCGGCCCCCACCCGCGACTGCGTCAGAAACGGTTGCCCGTCGCGGAGGTTCAGAAGTCGCTCTCCCCCACTCCACCGCCAGACCGGGCTTTCGGTGGGCAGATTTAGGGCTTCCGATTGAAAACTTTTCTGGAAGACATCGCCAAAAAACGGGCTGTTCCGGTCAGGATTCGCCAACGGCAATTTATCCCCGGCCACGCCTGAGAGCGGGGGCGCAACCTGCAAACCGCCAATACCGAGGCCGTTCAGAAACGGGCCGTAGGTGGCCGCGTCGGGGTTGATGGGCGGGATGATGGCGAGCGAACCACCCTGCCGCACAAAGCGGTCGAGATCGGTTTTAAGGGTGCCGCCCAAGGGCTGAACGCCTTCTAAAACCACCAGATCAGTACCTTTCAGCAGACCCACGTCGAAGTTTTGGGCGTTCGCGCTTTGCCGCACAAACAGGCTGTCGTTGGCATATACCGACTGAACATACTCTCCCCCTCCATAGGGGGGGCCGGGGGGGGTAAGCGCGGGCGGCTGGCCAAACAGGTGCAGTACGCGAATAGACGGCGAGGCTTCGATCACGAAAAAGTACTCGTTGTCGAATGTTATCGGGAAATCCTCGAACACGATCCGGCCCCGGTGGTAGCCTTTTTTGGTGACGTTGAAATTGAGCGAGACCGTTGCCGTGCCGTTGGGTTGCAACACTGCCGAAGCCGTTGAGGTCTGGGTATCATCGAGATACAACCGCACGGGCAGGTTTTTGACCAATTCGCGGCCCGCATTGTTGAGTTTCACGCTTAGGCTGTTGTTCTGCATCTCGCGCACAAACGGCGTATTGAGCCACACTGAATCAACGTATACGTTTTTGGTCGGCTGCGCGTCGAGCGGCACCACAAACAGCCGGTCGGTCGTATCAATTTTAAGCCGGGATAAATCACCCGCCGTGCTTTTCTGGAAGTCAGAGACCCAAAAAAGCTGGTTTCGCCTGCCGGGGTTCAGCGTTGCCAACAAATTGCGCTGCCGCCGATACACGGTTTCGAGCGAGCGTGAGGTATGGGCAAACCGCACCGAAGCCACCCGGTCTCGGATGGCCTCTGCCGTGCCGGGGCGTTGTTCGGTGGCGGCAAAGTCGTTGGTAATCAGTTGCAGTCCGGTGGCGTTGCGGAACAGGGCCAGCAGTTCGTCTAACTTGCTGATGCCAATGTCGAGGTAGCGTTTTTCGCTCCGCTCATTCTGCATACTGTATGAATTGTCGAGATACAGGCTCGTGAACCCCTGCCGCGAGAGGCCCATTGCGTTTTTACTTGCCCGAAACGGCTGCGCGAAGGCCAGCACCAGACAGGCCAGAGCCAGGCACCGGGCCAGGAGAATGAGCAGGTGTTTGAGCCGCCGAAACGACTTGGTTTCGGTCTGCACGGTACGGAGCAGGGCCACGTTGGTGAAGAACACCCGGCGCGTTCGCCGAAAATTAAACAGGTGAATGGCCACCGGCACCGCAAGAGCCGCTAAACCGAACAGAAAGGCAGGAAACAGGAAATTCATAGCCACAAAATAACGCCAAAGCAGTGGGTTTCTGTAACCTGATGATTGAATAATAAATTTGGTAGCTTTAGACGACTATCTTACTGACCAAGCATAACCACTACGCAGCCCAAAAACGCGAATTTGCTTATTAGCCTTCGTAGATCCATTAACCCCAGCCCCTGCGAGGTCATTTATAGAACCCATTGTCCGATAAACGTACCGGATGGAGATAAGCCGTTACCTCCGCGCCGGCCAGCCCGATAAACGCTGCACTGGTTTCAATCCACTTTCCTGGTAAAACGCTGACTGTCAAGTATTTTTTCTATCTCTCAGGTTCCCCGCCAATACCTCACCATCGTCACCTGCTATTGTTAGTCCCGCTTGGTCAGTATCCTGAAAAGATTACGCTTAGTCATGCCTAATGTCCTCAGGCCATTTTTGATGATGAACTCTGGTACAAGGTCAATGTGCGTTTGAAACGTAATCGGGCGTAACAATCCCGGCTTGGCCCAGATTTCATGCCCTCCACTTATCCGTATTCGCTCACAGCCCGCCCGCGTCAAGAACAACCGACAGGCAGCAACAGAACTATTAGTCAGCTTTTCGGTACTCATTGGAGCAAAGCAGGGAACGTAACCATACGGTCGAATTTCCGAAACGGGCGGCTCTGAATAATTTGATAAAATTCTTCATTCCGGCGCAGTGTTTCGTAGAGTGCCGGGGCTACAACCGTGTGCATATCAGGGTCAACGGCCCAGCCGTGCGCCTGTAAATCAGTAGTCAGCGTCTGATTCTGGGCGGTGTGAGCCAGATAACTGTCCAGCACGGTCTCAAAACTTTGCCGGGCCTCGGCTTCGTCTGTGCCGTAGCCAAACAAGTCCAATGCCGGGGCATACACCACCTGAACACCTTGGTCAATGTAAGAGAAAATAGCGAGACGAATCGCCGGGGCATCAATCGAAAAATTAGTCATAACAAACACGGTTTAACAGCCCTTAAACATAACAACAATTTTCGGGGCCACCCTGCTTTAACAATCTTTAACGCCCCCTGCGCCCCGCCCCAACCAAGATTCGCTACTTTTGGGCTACACAAAAAACGCAATCATACCTTTTTATGCTGTCTTTCCGACGACTGAACACCCTCGCGGGCTGGCTCACATTTGCCGTAGCTCTGGCTACCTACGCGGCCACTGTTGAACGTACCGCCAGTTTCTGGGACTGCGGGGAGTTTATCGCCTGCTCATTCAAACTCCAAGTCCCCCACCCGCCCGGCGCACCCTTTTTCCTGCTCTTGGGCCGGCTGTTTTCGTTTCTGTCCTTCGGCGACGTTACCAAAGTAGCCTACTGGGTCAATATGGTCTCGGTGCTGTCGAGCGCGTTTACCATTCTGTTTCTGTGCTGGACAATCTCGATGCTGGCCCAAAAACTCCTCCCCAAAAAAGAAAGCGATTACACCCTGACCGATACGCTGACGGTGGTGGGTTCGTCGGTAATCGGTGCCTTGATTTACACCTTTTCAGATACGTTCTGGTTCTCGGCGGTCGAGGCTGAGGTGTATGGGATGTCATCATTCTTCACAGCCGTGGCGGTTTGGGCGGCTTTCAAGTGGGAGCGCGTTGAAGACGAAGCCAAAGCCAATCGGTGGCTGTTGCTGATTGCCTACCTCACGGGGTTGTCTATCGGCGTTCACTTGCTGAACTTAGTTACGCTGCCCGCGCTGGCGTTGATGTATTATTTCAAACGCTACCAGAAAATCACACTCTGGGGCGGCATTTTGGCCTTTTTGGGCGGGATGCTGGTGCTGGGTATCATCAACTCCGGCATCATTCCGGGTCTGCCAAGCGCGGGGTTTGCCGTCGAATTATTCTTTGTGAATACGCTGGGCCTGCCATTTAATTCGGGCGTAATATTTTTCACGATTCTGTTTTTCGGAGCCGTGATTGCCGGTATCTGGTGGTCGGCGCGCACCAAACGTCCGATTCTCAACACAGCGATACTCTCGCTGGCCTTTGTCCTGATTGGTTATCTGTCCTTCACGCAGGTGCTGGTGCGATCGAACTACAACCCGCCAATCAATGAAAACAACCCCGCCGACGCGCTCAATTTTATCTCATATCTGAAACGCGAACAGTACGGTAGCCGCTCACTGACCTACGGCCCGATATTCACCTCGCGGCCCGTTGACCAGAAAAAAGGCGCACCGCTTTACAAAAAAGAAGGCAAAAAATACGTGATTTTTGATTACACGCCGGAGTACATCTATGAACCCGGCGACGAGATGCTGTTTCCCCGTGTGTACAGCAATCAACAAAACCACCCGCAGCTATACCGACAGATGCTGGGCCTGGCTGCCGGGCAAAAACCAACCTTCGGCGACAACCTGAAATTCTTTTTCAGCCACCAACTCGGCCACATGTACTGGCGGTATCTGATGTGGAACTTCGCCGGGCGCGAGTCTGACGAAGAAGGCGCGGGCTACCTGTTGCCCTGGAGCAGCAACGAGGGCGCACCCGATTTGCTGATTGCCAACAAAGCCCGCGACAATTTTTACCTGCTGCCGTTTCTGCTGGGTCTGTTTGGCATTGTGTTTCAGTATTTTAGAAACCGGCGCGATTTGCTGGTGGTGAGTCTGCTGTTTTTCTTTACCGGAATCGCGCTGCAAATCTTCCTGAACTCGCCCCCAACCGAACCCCGCGAGCGTGATTACATCTACGTCGGCTCGTTCTATTTCTTCGCTGTCTGGGTTGGTCTGGGTGTTATGGCTGTGATTGACGGGCTGCGACAATTCCTGAAAAACGACCAGGTTCGCATAGCTGCCGTGCTGGGCCTGAGCGCGTTGGTGCCGGTGATGATGGGCCTGAAAAGTTGGGACAACCACGACCGGAACCACCGCTACCACTCGGTTGATTTTGCCAAAAACCTCCTCAACTCCTGCGATAAAAACGCCATTCTCTTTACCGGCGGAGACAACGACACGTTCCCGCTGTGGTACGCACAGGAAGTGGAAGGATTCCGGCGCGACGTGCGGGTCTGCAACCTGAGCCTGCTCGGCACCGAGTGGTATATTGAGCAGATGAAACGCCCGACCTACGAATCTGCCGCGCTGCCGATTTCATTGGAATTCGACAATTTCAACAAAGGCAAAAACGATATTGTGCCGTTTTATGAGGTGCCGGGCGTGAAAAACGGCATTGACCTCAAACAGTATATCAGCTTAGTGAAAGCCAATAGCCCGGCCATTCAGGTGCCACTCACCACGGGCGATATGACGAGTGTGCTACCGTCGTCAATCCTGTTTTTGCCCATTGACAAGGCGGCTGTGGCGCGGGCCGGTTTCGTGCCGAAAAACCTGCAAACGTCAGTGGCCGATACGGTGGTGTGGGCCTTGGGCGAACCTGACCCCAAAACGCCGGGTAAATACAACACGCCTGATCTGTATAAGCCCGACCTGATGATGCTCGACATGATTGCCACCAACAACTGGCAACGCCCGATTTATTTCTCGTCAACACTGTCTGGGGCTAATTATCTGGGCCTGAAAGAGTACATGCAGCTTGAGGGCTACGCCTATCGCCTGATGCCGATTCGGTTTGAGAAAGCCAGCGACGGAGCCGTAAATACCGACATCATGTATGACAAGATGATGCACAAAACGTTCTGGCGCGAGATGAATAACCCGAACGTGTATTACGATGAAACGTACAAAGGTTCGCCGGTGATTTCGGCCCGGATTGCGTTTTTCCGTTTAGCCGACGAGTTGCTGAAGCAGGGCAACAAGGCCAAAGCCCGCGAGGTACTGAACTATTCGCTGGCGGTACTGCCCGACGCAGCCATTCCCTACGATCAGGTATCGTCGAACTACGTGCGGTTTCTGTTTGATGTGGGAGACAGCAAGAAAGCCCTCGAAATTGCCGACATCATGGCCCGCCGTGCCGACCAGAACCTGACGTACAGCAAAACATCGGGCCGGACGTTTGGCGATACGAACGCTGATCTGTACACGTTGCAAGTAGTGGCCGAAGCCTGCCGCGAAGCCAAACAAGCTGCCGCCTTCCAGAAATACGACGCGCTGTTTCAGAAGCATTACAGCACATACGGCGGGTAAAGTGATGATGAATCAGGCCTATCAATTAAGGATGTAGATTACCGTTAACTAAATAGAGTTTGTAAACTGGTCAGACGTTCATTGCTGCAAAGCAATGAACGTCTGACCAGTTTACTTTATGATTCAAAACACGATTAAATCGCTGATTCTGCTACTGACAGTAGCGGTAATAGTATCGGCTTGCCGCCCAGAGCAAGAAATGGCAGTTGTCCCTACTCTGCCCGACATCACGATTGCTGAAGCAAAAGCCTGGTTCACAGGTCAAAACGCAAATGCACGTCTGACTGGCGGTCAATCCACTACACGACGTACAGAACATTGGGAGTTTGCCGAAAAGACGACCTACAAAAACGGTCTCCCTGTAGTGGTTATACCGTTGACCTACAACTACGATTATCAGACTGCATCAGGAAGAGAAACGTTAGGCGGTAAAAAGAACGTCAAGAAAATTGAGTATATCGTTCAGAAGAAATTATTGGTCTATAAAAATCCCAAAGGGATGGTTCAGGCTGATATTATCTCGATTATCCCAACAGATGAAAACCGCAAAAAAAGCCCAAAAGTAAAAGGCGACACATTCGATGGCTATGTACTGGCCTACGATAAAACCGAAAAAAACTTTATGGGTGGCTGGTACTACAAAAATGGGAAAGCCAAAAATCGTGTTCGGTTAACAGGCAGTAAAAGCGGACGGGTAGCCGGAGATTGTGATATTCTGGTGTACGTAAATAGGGGCTCAGATGCGCCAGCTCATGTAGGCGGAGGAGGTAGTAATCCAGACACCGGTTTTCGCGATGAACAGGGCAACTACTGGGAACTTGATCACGTGATTCCAATGCCCTGTGGTCAAGATGGAGGAGATAACGGAAATCCGGGAGATAACATAGGAAATCCATCGCTACCACCCGGGTCACCACAGCCAGGCAATGGAGATGGCGACCCAGGTGGTAGCGATGGAGGAGCTCCTTACACGCCGGGTATAATTGGCGACAACGGTAATATTAGCACCAGTTCGGCAACTAATTTCTTCTATGATTTGAGACATAACAGAGGAATTACGTTTACAGACACGGAGAAGTCACTCATTGAGCTAAACTTCGTAGAATGGAGTAACGTCATTTTAAATCACCTAAATGCCACAGGCCAAAAGCCTGACTTGTCAATTTTTATAATTGATATTAACGCCAGTGATCAACAAATGATTAATGCCATCAATGAACTCATGGATCAAGGTGTCCCGACCGGCTTAAAGCAACGAGAGTTAGAACTGATGGGCTTCGGCACTTCTCAATTCAGAAATAATCTGAACAAATACTACAATGATGCTCATATTGCTACAATACGAGCCACTTTACGATACGAGTACACGGAAGCCCGGTACAACGCTTTGGGAAGAGGGAACGCTTTTAAGCACGCTTTTTTCGCAATTATGCACGCCCAGTCCTTTGGGCGATCAGTCGCTCAGGAACTGGCAAACGCACATGAAGAGTACGACGTAAATACATCCCCAACGGACTATTCACTTGAAATTCAGATGGATTTGTGGAATAATCAGGCTGGATTTGACATTTATGATGTCAATTCAGGTCAGACAATAATTCAATTTGATAACGCAACCTTTCAGGCAGTTAGTAATGGCGTAATGCGTTTTCTTTCCAACAGAACTTTGATGCCAACTTTCTAAACTAATGCGCTGGAAACCTATTTCCATACTGTTTATCTCTGTGTTGATAACAGCTTGTCGCCATCAACCAGAGCCTTACCAAATCACTCTGGCGGGTTACACTATTCAATTTCCGGTCACGTCCGAAGAATTACATCGACATTACCCGAAGGCCGCAGAATCGCTTGCCAACAGGCTCACCGACACGACTGAATCTGTCAAAATTGTCTGGCGATTTAACGATTTTGTCCATGACCCAAAAAGTCAACCATATGGCGTTCTAATCACTTTGAAAAACAAGAGCTATGCCACAGACTCAATAAGAAACCGGTTGGAAGAACTGTGTCAGCAACCGTTTAAAACGCTGAAAACACCTCGCTACATGGACAAATCTGAATATTATGAAGTTGATTCCTCGCTGGGTGTCATGCAGGTAAATAGAGATGTTCAATTATCAGTCAATAGAAAAAAGGTATGGCCTGCTGGTGGGTATCAATTCACAAATGATGTGATTATCTCAATCGGTTATAATTTAGATGATGCTCAAAAAGAACGCTTTGCGTTGAAGCAAGGAGACATTCATGTTCGCGATTGAGCGATAGTTAATTCTGCCGGTCGGCTAATCAGGCGGCAGCGTTTCAAAAATACGACGCGCTGTTTCAGAAGCATTACAGCACCTACGGCGGGTAACTATTTAATCCATGCCGATGATGTTGACCTACTTCGCCAACGGGTTGACTCATTACTTGACCGTATCAATAAACCGACAGTCACTGCCTGATTTTATGTGCCGGACAAGACAAACAAAGACTGGAAACAATTGTTTACCTAAACCGGGGCAAAAAATGATTATCAGATGGCAAAAACTACCAAGAGTGAAATTACCCCGAAGGGTAGTAAATTACTCAAATGTCCTACAGGCATCAAAGGTTTTGACGAAATCACTGAAGGCGGGCTTCCGAAAAACAGAACTACTTTAGTTTCCGGGAATGCTGGCTCTGGAAAAACCCTTTTTGGGATTGATTTTCTAATCAAAGGTGCCACCGACTACAACGAGCCGGGGGTTCTCATGTCGTTTGAAGAGACAGAAGATGAACTTTATACAGACGTGACTTCTCTCAATATGAATTTGCAGGAGCTTGTTTCGCAGAAAAAGATTGTGCTCGAACACGTTATTTTAGAGCGCAAAGATATTCAGGAGACCGACTTTAATTTGGAGGGAATATTCGTTCGTTTGGAACATGCCATTGATTCCATTGGCGCCAAACGCATTGTTTTGGATTCTCTCGAATCTATATTTGCAGGCATTACAGATATTGGCATTCTTCGCTTAGAGATAAAACGGCTTTTCCGATGGCTTAAAGAAAAAGAGGTAACGGCAGTTGTTACAGGCGAGCCAGGAAAAGACGGTACATTTACCCGTCAGGGCTTAGAGGAGTATATCTCCGATTGCATCATTCTTTTAGATAACAGAGTAAGAGATCAAATTGCTACCCGTAGAGTTCGCGTCATTAAATATAGAGGCTC
>JBBRUV010000086.1:0-14938 GCA_038247465.1 Cytophagales bacterium | reverse complement strand
CCAAAAACATTGGCGACCTACTCCAGCGTATTCAGCGTGACCACGCCCGATTACAGAGTTTTTTGTCGGCAACCACCTTGCGAGCTATTTTCTCGGTGGTTGAGATAGCGGTATTTGGTGGGGTATTAGCACTCTACAATGCCACCATTTTTGTGTTGTTCCTGATTGGGGCCATCTTCTATGTGGGCTGGACATTATTATTTCTGAAACAGAGGAAGCATATTGATTATCAGTATTTTGACGAGGGGTCCGGGCAACAAAGCAGCCTGGTTCAACTCATCAACGGAATGCAGGAAATCAAACTGAACGGTTCCGAACGTCGCCGACGCTGGGAATGGGAAGCAATTCAGATTCGGCTGTTTCGTATTTCGCTCAAAGCCCTCTCGCTCGATCAGGCCCAAACCCTCGGAGGCTCGTTCATCAACCAACTGACCAATATCCTGATTACGTTCGTAGCGGCCAAATCGGTGCTTGACGGGCAGATTTCGTTAGGGATGATGCTATCAGTGCAGTTCATGCTGGGCCAGCTTAACGTACCCTTAAACAACCTGATTGCCTTTATTCAATCGGGGCAAGACGCACTGTTGAGTTTAGAACGAATTTCGGAAGTGCATAACCGCCCTGATGAAGACACCGCCAACCAACTTCGCGAACTACCAATTGAAGAATCTATTCAGGTTGAGCGACTTTCGTTTCGATACGGAGCCAGTACGTCACCGTTGGTGTTAAATAATATATCACTCACGATTCCGGTAGGTAAAATTACTGCAATTGTAGGCAGCAGTGGCAGTGGTAAAACAACGCTTCTGAAATTGCTCCTGAAATTTTATGAACCAACGGAAGGAGCTATACGCATTGGGAACCGGAACCTGCGCGATTTGAGCGCGGCTTTTTGGCGCAGCAAATGTGGTTGCGTGATGCAGGAAGGTTATTTGTTTGCCGACAGCATTGCCCGCAATATTACAGAGTCGGCTTCGGATGGCCTGATTGATAAGAACCGATTGATGGACGCGACGCGCCTTGCTAACTTAGAAACGTTTGTTGACGAATTGCCGATGGGCTATAACACCCGCGTTGGCAGTAGTGGCATGAATATTAGCGGGGGACAACGACAACGGCTGTTTATTGCGCGGGCCATTTATAAAGACCCCAGCTATCTGTTTTTTGATGAAGCTACGAGCGCGTTGGATGCCAATAATGAACGCACGATTCAGGATAATCTCAACCGCTTTTTTGACGGACGCACCGTGGTTATTGTAGCTCACCGACTTAGTACGGTGCGTCATGCCGATAACATCATTGTGCTGGAAAAAGGCCAGGTTGTTGAGCAGGGTAATCATAAGAGCCTGATTGACCGGCGCGGAGTTTATCATACATTGGTTAAGAACCAGTTAGAATTGGGAAACTGATGGCACTGTCCGAAAAAGCCGATGCCTTAGACACCTACAGCGAGCAGGTGCGTGATGTGTTGAGCCGCCCCCCGGCTGGCATTGTCCGACGCGGGACAGCACTACTGGTTGGTGTAGTGGGATTACTGGCACTGTTGAGCGGCCTGATTCGCTATCCTGAAACATTGCGGGGAAACGTGATTATCAGTACAGTACCAACCCCGAATCAGGTGGTTGTACAACGGACAGGGCGGCTTGCCCGATTGCTTTCACCTGATGGCAGTCTTGTGAAACCAGCCCAGGTGTTGGCCGAACTCGAAAATACAACCCGTTTAGCTAATGTTCCCCGGCTTCGGGCTTACACGCAGGCGGTTCGGCGGTTTTTACTGCGCCCAGAACAGGCTACTCCCCAATCAGTAGACAGTTTGACATTTGGCGACTTGCAGAACGATGTGAACGTAATTCGAAAGCAAACGGCTATTTATCAGCGGCTTCGGCAAGACGACTATTTGCCAGCTCGGCTCCGATTGTTAAATCAGGAGATTTCGTACTATAACCAGTTGGTTAGCATCAACCAGCAACAGGAAGTTATTAACCGCGCCGAGTTTGTAAACGCCGAAAAGAAATATGCGATGGATACCCGTCTTTATGGCGAAAAAGTCTATTCGCAAGCTGAGTTTTTATCCTATGAAAATACCTATCTTCAAAAAAAGAAGGAGAATGAGACCTACCGCAAAACCTTCATCGAGAATCGGCTAACCTTAGCTGGAAAAGAAAAAGAACGCTTAGACATTACCCAGAGTCATAGGCAGGAGGTTCGGGCTGCTTTTGATGTGATTAATGAATCGCTCCAAAATTGCGATAACCTCCTCCAAAATTGGCAACAAACGTATCTGCTGGCAACCCCAACAGCCGGACGACTGTATTGGTTGAGGCCATTACAAACCCAGCAGCAGGTCAGGCCGGGCGATACCCTGTTTACGGTTATTCCGCAAACGTATCAGTTAGTTGGTTTAGCAACTATTCCGGCTACGAACCGGGGTAAACTTAAGCTGGGGCAATCGGTTCTGATTCGATTATCTGACTATCCCGCCGAAGAGTACGGCATGGTTCAGGGCCTGGTCGAATCTATTGCTTTATCGCCCGACAATAACCAATGCCGGGTTAAGGTTGCGCTTTCTAATCGGCTTCGTACCACATTTGGTCGCGTTCTACCGTATCGGCCTGATTTGCCGGGAACGGTTGAAATCGTGACCGAAGACTTGTCCTTGCTTGAACGGGCCTTATATGGGTTGCGTCGTATTGTGCGCCGGTCTTAACGGCTCCGGGGCCGCGCAGAGCTGCCCGGCATTTATGCGCTGAAATACCAAGGTGGTCTCGCCCGTGTTGAGCAACTCGCCGACTTCACTCAGAATTTCGTACCGAAAATGATCCGGGCTTTGGGCATTTCGGGGATCGTGACGCGCACCGTCAGCAGGTCGTCGTAGCGGGCGGGGCGGTGGTAGCGGCTGTGGTTTTCGTAAACGGGCATCATCACCCCCGACGCTTCCATCTCTTTATAGCTGAACCCCAGACTTCGCAGGGTTTCGACGCGGCCAATCTCATAAAAGCGGGCGTAGTTGCCGTAATAGACGTAGCCCATCTGATCGGTATCGGCATAACAAACCCGGATGGGGTGGGGGAGGAGGAAGGTGAACATTTTTTGTAGTTTCGGCAAGGTTGTAGTTCCGGCAATCCTGCCGGAAAGCCGTCAGGCTAAGACGCTAAAGAATTGTTCAATCCCATATTGGCCTATCGGCCTGCCGACAGGATTGTCGGCACTACTTTTTTTAATAACCAACTCCTTGTATCCGAACGTGGGGTCTGGTTCACGCACAAAGGTGATGTCGGGCATGATACCCAGCACAATTTCGGCGGTGGTATAAATCAGGCAACCGTCTAACAAATGCCCGCCAAGGGTACGCCCGGTGCTATCTGCCGCTGACAGGTGCAGGTGCGAGCCGCTGACCGAAACCGTTCCTGACAGAGCCAGAATCTCAAAATGCCCGCGCCAGACCGTTGGCCCGTCCTGATTGGCGAGCCGCAGCGTCAGGTCGGTCAGGCTACCGACGCAGGTCAGCACGGCCCCCGCTGCCACGCGCTTGGTCGCCACAATTGTCTGGATTTCCTGTTTTAAATCCTGCCCCGGCCTGAGCCGGAACGACAGTGTTTGCAGGCCCGACGGCACGGCCTGAATAGACGGTAGCGATTGCGCTTCGGCAGGGTTCATGAGCATCGGTAATAGATAAAGCCACAAGAGAAGGGTAAATGCAGTTCGCAAAATGAGGGTGTTTTGGGGGCGAAGGTAACGGTTTGGGTTGTACCGTGCCAGATTTGGTTCCTCTGCTATGTTTTCTAATCATTATCAAATTATTGCCTTTCTGTAAGAATACTCCCGTATTTCTTCACAATTCCTTTACCATTTGCACATACTTGGCTAACAGGTAAAACCGAATTTTGCGGGCGTTTATCAACCTATTTTAATCGCAAATGTCTATGCGTACATCTTTTCCTAATTTCCTGTTCTGGCTCTGTCTGCTTGGGTCGTTTTCGACTGTGGCACAGACCATTACTGGCACTGTTGTCTCGTCTGACGACAACAAAGCCCTGCCCGGTGTTTCTATCGTGATCAAAGGCACCACCACCGGCACCACATCCCGCGCCGATGGGACGTACGCACTCAACGCCAAACCAAATGACGTACTAACGTTCTCGTTTATCGGGTTTCAGTCGCAGGAAGCCGCTGTTGGCAACCGAACCACCATTGATATTACACTCCGCAGCGATGCCCAGACGTTGGGCGAAGTAGTGGTGACGGCTCTCGGTATCAAGCGCGAAAAGAAAGCCCTCGGTTATGCCACGCAGGAAGTGCAGGGCAGTGCCCTCACCATTGCCCGCGAAACCAACGTCACCAATCAGTTGGCGGGTAAAATTGCGGGGGTTACGGTGGTAGGAAGCCCATCGGGTATCGGCGGCTCGTCGCGCGTAACAATCCGGGGCGAACGGTCGGTTGACCTCAATAAAAACCAACCCCTGTACGTGATTGATGGCGTGCCAATCTCAAACGGCTTCACGGGCGCGTCGGGCCGGGGCAACCTCGAAGTGGACTTCGGCAACGGAGCCAGCTTTATTAATCCTGATGACATCGAGAGCATCAACGTGCTCAAAGGCGCGGCTGCTTCGGCGTTGTATGGTTCACGGGCGGCCAACGGCGTTATCGTCATCAAAACCAAAACCGGGCGTGGTACCAAAGGAATTGGCGTGGAAGTAAACGTAAACCAGACGGCTGAAACGCCCCTGAAACTGCCCGAATACCAGAACGTGTACGGTCAGGGAAATGCGAACGGCGGAGATTTTGCATTCGTAAACGGCGGGGGAGCCGGCCTGACCGACGGCACCGACGAAGCCTGGGGCCCTGCTTTCTCACTCAACAAAAGCTACCCCCAGTATAACTCACCCCGCACGCTGAACGGTCAGCCAATCGACTTCCGGGGGGGCGACCTGAATGCACCGGCAGGCAGCGTGATTACGCCCATCGCCTGGCAGCCCGAGTCAAACAATTTGCGGAAATTCTTGCAGACGGGCAACACCCAAACCATGAGCGTTGCCCTAACCGGCAGCAACGACGCCGGCAACTTCCGGCTGGCGCACACTTACCTCAGCCAGAAAGGGATTGTGCCCAATACTGACCTGAAACGCTACACTACCTCGTTCAGTGGCGGATACAACTTCAGCCCAAAGCTCTCGGCAAATGCGTTTGTCAGTTACGTGAAAGGCGAAAGCGGAAACCGCCCTTCGATCAGCTACGGTACCGAAAGTCTCATGTATCTCTTCAACTGCTGGTTGCCCCCGTCGGTACAGCTTGAACCCATGAAAAACTACTGGATGCCGGGAGCCGTAGGAACCCGTCAGGCTGGCTGGAACTACAACTACCACGACAATCCCTACTTCACGGTGTTTGAAAATACCAACGGGCAGTTGTACGACCGTATCATTGGCAACGTATCGCTCAAATACGACTTCACCAACTGGCTGAGTTTGCAACTCCGCACGGCGACGGACTACACCAGCGAAAAACGCGAGTATCGGCGGGCGTTCAGTACCCAACGCTTCCCATTTGGGCAATTCCGCGATGCCCGGATTATTTCAGAAGAACGGAATACCGATTTCCTCTTCACGGCTAATAAAGAGATCAACCAGAACTGGACAATCTCCGGCACCTTTGGGGGCAACCAACTCCGGCAGAAGTCTGATTTCTTAGAGAACAACGCGGGCCAATTGAATATACCGGGTATTTATAACCTGACCAACTCGCGGGTGCCGTTGCAAACGTCGCAGAGCATTGTCAAGAAAAGCGCCAACTCGATCTATGGTTCGGCCCAGGTAGCGTTCCGTAACTACCTGTTTCTGGAGTTGACGGCCCGCAATGACTGGTCAAGCGCATTGACCCTGCCAACCTACGCCCGCGCTTTTGGCACCCAGGACAACTCGTACTTTTACCCGTCGGCAGCGTTGAGCGCGGTCTTCAGCGATATGTTTATCCTACCCCGGGCGATCTCGTTCCTGAAAGGCCGGATCAACTTTGCGTCGGTAGGTAACGATACCGATGCCTTTACATTTACGCAGTCGTATAACCCCAGCGACCCGTTCGGAACCAGCCAGGTGTATGGCGAAACCGACCGATTGGCCAACTTCAACCTGAAGCCCGAAATCAGCAGTTCGTTTGAAGCCGGGTTAGAAATGAAGTTTTTCAAGCGCCGAATTGGTCTCGATGTGACCTACTATCATACCAATACCCGCAACCAGATTCTGAACATTCCGCTGTCAATCACCAGTGGCTACAACGCCCGGGCCATCAACGCCGGTCTGATTCGCAACAATGGCATCGAGGTGGCCCTGAATCTGGTGCCTGTCGAGTTGCCAAACAGCCTTCGGTGGGGTGTCGATGTCAACTTCTCGGCCAACCGCAGCAAGGTGCTCGAATTAGCAGATAACCTCCAGACGTTTGTGATGGCTTCGCGCCGGGTGAATATTGAAGCCCGCGTGGGCGAACGGATGGGCGACATCTACGGAACCGGCTTTGCCCGCGTGCAAAACACCGATCCCAAGCAACCCTACTACGACCCAACCGGCAAGTCTGTGGGCCAAATGGTCTATGCCAGCGGACGGCCCGTGCCAACGGCAAGCCTGGTGAAGTTAGGAAACTACAATCCAGATTTTTTAGTGGGGATCAACAACTCACTGAGCTATAAAAATCTGCGGTTGAGTTTCCTGTTCGACATTCGTCAGGGGGGGGTGCTGTACTCTGAAACCCAGACCGTTGGCCGCGAGGGCGGTATCATTGTCGAAACCCTCGAAGGCCGCGCCAACGGCTACGACCTGAGTCTGCCCGGCAACGGGGTGATTGGGCAGGGGGTGAAAGTCACCGCCACCAATGCCGATGGCAGCAGCACCTTTGCCCCAAACGATGTAAAACTGAACTCGCGCCAGTGGCACACGGCCTGGACGGCGGGCCGCTCGATTGACGAGGGCGTAATGTTCGATGCGTCTTACGCCAAACTGCGTGAGGTTCAGTTGGGCTTCACCATTCCAGACCGCATCTGGGGCCGCGTACCGCTGCGGGGCGTAACATTCTCGTTGGTTGGCCGTAACCTGGCCCTGTGGTCGAACGTACCACACGTTGACCCAGAAGCGCTGTCTTTCACCGGCGGCACGGCCCTGCCCGGCATTGAGTTCATGTCCATTCCATCGAGCCGCAGCTTTGGCTTCAACCTCGGTTTAAAACTTTAAAAAAATGTTTCCTGGCTTCGTCTGTCATACGAAGCCAGGAAACGATTGATACCTCCGACTATGAAATACATAAAGTCAATTTTACTCCTGCTGGGCCTGTTCTGTACGACCGCCTGCGACAAAGACTTTGAAGTAATTAACAACAACCCCAACGTGCCAACGCAGGTATCTGCCGATTTGCTGCTGTCGGGTGTACTTCGCAACACCATCAACGACCAAGTGGGCGAGGCCTGGGGTATTGGCAATATTGTGATTCAGCACACGGCCAAGATTCAGTTTGTAAACGAAGACCGCTACCTCTGGGGCGAGCGCAATGGTGTATGGAACAGCGTGTATGGAAATATGCGAAACGTGCAGAATATCATTGATTTGGCAACGGCCAACAAACAAAACAACTACCTCGGTATTGCCCTGATCTGGAAATCATGGCTGTTTTCGTTGGCGACTGATGCCTACGGCGATGTGCCTTACACAGACGCGACCAAGGCAAAGTCAGACGCTGTTTATGCCCCAAAGTACGATACGCAGGAAACGATTTATGCCGGTATTCTGGCCGACTTAGCCAAAGCCAATGACCTGCTGGGTACAACCTCCGAGGCTATTTCGGGCGACATTCTGTTTGGTGGCGGCACGGCTGGCATTGCCCGCTGGCGGAAATTAGCCAACTCGCTGCGGATTCGGTACCTGATGCGAATCTCGAACCGACGCAACGTAGCCGCTGATCTACAGGCCATCCTGAACGACCGCACAAAATTCCCGATCATGGAAGCGAACGCCGATAATGCGGCCCTTACCTACCTGGCGGCTTTCCCCAATCAGTGGCCTTTATACGGGTCGCGGGTGGGTTCATTCGACGAATTCCGGGCCAGTAAATCGCTGGTTGACCGGCTTCTGGCGCTCAGCGACCCACGGTTGCCCGTGTTTGCCCGTCCGGTAGAGCGGCCTTCGGCAGCAGGTCGGGTCGAATACGTGGGCATTCCGAACGGCTTGGGCGACACCCCGGCCCTGAACTTCAACGGCGGGCCGCAGGGCGTGTCTCGCGTTGGCTTGCCGTTTGCGTGTCTGGTGTGCAGTTCGCCCGCGCCGGTACCAAACGTGTCGCGCGGGTTGGTGATGACCTACGCCGAATTGCAGTTTCTGCTGGCCGAAGCCCGCGAAAAAAACCTGCTTTCGACGGGCAGCGCCGAGACGTTTTACCTGAACGGTATTCGGGCCAACATGGATTACTACAAGGCAATTGTGCCTACCGAATACAACATCAACCTTACCCCGGCAACGACTTACTTCACTCAGGCGGGTGTAGCCTACACGGGTACGAGTGCCGAAAAACTACAGAAAATTGGCACCCAGAAATGGGTTGCTCTGCTCTTCAATGGACTCGAAGCCTGGTTTGACTGGCGCAGAACGGGCATCCCAACGGTTACGCCTGGTGCCGACAACCTCAATACCAATCGGGTTCCGGTACGTTATATTTACCCGCGTACAGAGCAGTCATTAAACGGAACCAACCGGACCGAGGCTGTTACCCGGCAGGGAGCCGATGATATAAATACCGCCGTTTGGTGGGATAAGTAGATCAAAGGACTGACAACACGAATCTGAAGACCGCTTCCACTGCCCAGTATGTCGGCAAAGACGACCTCAACGAGACGATGTGGATTTTGAAGTAGTGACAGCAATCAGGTAGAGACGCAAGTATGCGTCTCTACCTATTTAACCAAAACCATGCGCCTAACCCTCCTTCTCCTCCTCCCTGTCTCCCTTTCGGCCCTCGCTCAGCCCAAACCGGCTGAACGTAGCCCGGCCCCGCCGAAGTACATCATCTCGGCTCCGGCGGGCAACGAATACACCCACATTGACCGAGCGCCGGGCGCAAAAACGGTGCTGCCCAACGGTCGGTATCTAACGCCACGCGGTACGCAAATTGAAACCGCCCCGCACCCATACGGCCTGATTCTCAGTCCCGACGGGAACACCGTGATTACGGCCAACTCCGGCATAAATCCATTCTCGATTTCGATTGTGCGCGATGCGTTGGGTGCGAACCCTACCGTCAACCAAATCCCGAAAGGCAACCGCACCGACAACGGCATCCTCGAAGCCTGTTTTATGGGGCTGGCCGTTTCGCCGGACAATAAGCTGGTGTATGTGGCCGGTGGACAAACCAACAAGATTTATCTGTTTGACCTCGCCACCGGCGAGAAAGCCGGTTCAATTGATTGTTCGGTAAAAACGCCCACCACCGATTATTCGCACGGCTACATCGGTGATATGGCCCTCACCCGCGACGGGAAAACGCTGTACGCCCTCGACCAAATCGGGTTTCGGTTGGTGGTGATTGACGTGGCAAGCAAAAAAATCCTGCATAATGTCCCGACCGGGCGATACCCGTTTGGTATTACGCTCTCGCCGGACGAACGCACGGCTTACGTGGCAAACGTGGGCGTGTTTGACTATAAACCGTTTACCGACCTCAACCGGAAAGACGTTAAAGGAACGAGCCACAATTTCCCGGCTACCAAATACGGATCGAAAGAAGCCCGCGACGGTGATGAAAAGACGGGCGTTCCGGCTCTCGGCGACCCTAATGTTCCCGAAGCATTTTCGGTCTGGACGGTGAATCTGGGCGCAATCTCCGCCGACCAACCAACGGTTACGGCCAAAATCAAAACCGGATTTTTGGTGGGTCAGATGGTTGAGGATTTTCCGGCGGTGGGCGGCAGCAGTCCCAACTCAGTCGTGGCAACGGAGCAGTATGTTTTCGTGAGCAACGGTAACAACGACTGCGTATCGGTGATTGATGCCAAAACAAACGCCGTTGTCAAAACCATCATGCTTTCGCCCGATGCGCGGCTGGGCAAACTGCGCGGCCTGATTCCGTTTGGGCTGGCCCTCTCGCCCGACGGAAAGCGGGTATTTGTGGCCGAAGCCGGGATTAATGCCGTGGCCGTGATTGACGTGCCGACGCTGACCGTAATTGGTCATATCCCGACGGGCTGGTTTCCGTCGAAATTAAAAGTTAGTCTTGATGGTAAGAAATTGATTGTTGCCAACGCCAAAGGGTTTGGCAGCGGCCCAAACGGCGGCAAAAATTTTAAACTTGGGCCAAAAGGCAGTTACATCGGTAGCCTGATGAACGGCACGGTATCAGTCATGGATATTCCTGCAGACCGCGACGGCGGACCGGCAGATTTAGCCACCGAAACTCGGCAGGTAATCGAAAATAACTTTACCATACGGCCCGCGTCAGAAGTCCCGAAAACGAACAATCCAATCCCGGCGTTTGCGGGGCAAAAAGAATCGCCTATCAAGCACATCGTGTTTATTGCTAAAGAAAACCGCACCTACGATGAGGTATTTGGGCAGAACCGCAACGGCGATGGTGATTCAACAATTGCGCGGTATGGCGCGGGGAAATCGGTTCGCGCTCAACGCGGTAGCCCGGCCATAGACAAAGCCGACATTATGCCTAACCACCTTGCGCTGGCCCGGCGGTTTGCCATGTCTGATAATTTTTACTGCGATTCTGACGTATCTGCCGATGGCCACCGCTGGTTGGTGAATACCTATCCGAACGAATGGGTCGAGACCGGCACGGCGGCCGCCTACGGCGGCAAACGAAATATGCGCGACACCTCTGCCGCGCCCGGCAACCTGAGTTTTTACGGCTCGGCGGGCAGTATCTACCCCGAAGACTATAACGAAGGCGGCTCGATGTGGGAGCATCTGGAACGCTGGAACGTAAATTTCTTCAACTTCGGGTTTGGGGTGGAGATGGCCGGGGCATACAGCGACAGCACCATGAAATATACCGGCGAAAAATATACGGTTAATTACCCTCTGCCCGCGCCGATGTTCGACCGTACTTCGCGCACGTTTCCGACCTACAACACGGCTATTCCTGACCAATTCCGCACGGATATGTTTATCCGGGAATTTAATGAGAAGTGGAGACAGACCGGCTTGCCGTCGGTTATTACCCTCATGCTCCCCAACGATCACGGCAGCACACAGCGCCCTAAAGCCGGCTATCCCTACACGGAAAGCTATATGGCTGATAATGACCTCGCGCTGGGCCGGGTGGTGGAGTTTCTGAGCAAAACGCCCTACTGGAACAACATGATGATTGTGGTGCTTGAAGACGACCCGCAGGGCGGAGTTGACCACATTGACGCCCACCGGAGTCCGCTGTTGGTGATTTCGCCGTACACCAAAAAGAACTACGTTGGTAAAACGCATTACAGTTTCGGCAGCGTGTTTAAAACCTTCTGGAACGTTCTGGGAATGCCGTGCCTGAATCAGTACGATGCCGGAGCCACTGACCTGAGCGACTTGTTTACTGATAAACCCGATTTTACGCCTTACAACGCGCTGCCCGCCGATGTTCGGGTGTTTGACCCGCAGAAGGCACTTGACCCCTTCGACGAGAAGTTTGACTGGAAAGCGTTCTCGAAACCGGAAGAACTCGACCGCGTTGAAACTATGCAGAAGCGCCGGGCCGAGGATGATAAATTGAACCGGAAGAAGAAAAAAAATTAGTTTGTGACTGATCTTACGCAGATTCGGTCATTCGTATGGGATTTCAGAATCTGCGTAAAACGACCAACTGCCTAAAAACGAAAAAAGTGTAGTTTCGTAGAAACATAGCACGATCATGGAAAATCTACTTACCCGCATCACGCTCAATCCTGCCGTCAGTCAGGGTAAACCAACGCTTCGGAATATGCGGTTTACGGTTGCCCAACTGCTGGAATTACTGGCTGCCGGCATGACAAGTCAGGAAATTTTGGCTGACTACCCATACCTCGAAGAAGCTGATATACAGGCAGTTTTGTTGTATGCTGCCCACTTAGCCAATGCCCGCACTATTGTTGCTTTGCCTCTGGCAGCCTGATTTGTTGTGCTGAAATTTATTGTTGATACCCGACTGCCACCCACGCTGGCAACATACCTGCGCTGGAAAGGCCTCGATGCCATTCATATAACACATTTCACGGATGGTCATCTCCGGCAGGATACTGAAATTGGCAAAATTGCCACCGAAGAAAATCGCATTATTGTCACAAAAGACTCCGATTTTCCCGACTCATTTTTCCTCAAAGGGCCACCACCCCGGATTATATATCTGCGCTTAGGCAACATCCGAAACAGAGATCTAACCGCTTTTCTGGAAACGCGATGGTCTCTGATTTTAGACCTGTTAAACCAACCATCGGGAATGCTCGTCGTCAGTCGGGAGCAGCTCGTTAGCTACTGATGCAGTTTACGGAGACCATGCAGAAACGCCAGGCCGAAGAAGATGAGTTGCCACGAAAGAAGAACGCGAAAAAGAATTAGTTTCTGTTCTGCGACCTGGGTCTCCGCCGGAACCGGAACGACAAACCACAAACCAAAACCATTATGAACCGCAGAGAACTCCTCAAAACCGCGTCGTTGCTGCCATTGGCCGCAGCTACGCCCGAATTATTTGCTAAGACAAATCAGGTAAAACAAGCCGCCCGCAACCGAGCCATGCGGTTTGCCTACATCGGCGATACGCACATTTTGCCCG
Organism: Cytophagales bacterium; assembly: GCA_038247465.1. Taxonomy (GTDB): domain Bacteria; phylum Bacteroidota; class Bacteroidia; order Cytophagales; family Spirosomataceae; genus JBBRNH01. The sequence continues at coordinate 2,170 of JBBRUV010000086.1, read as the reverse complement.
AAACCAAACAGATGAACGGCGTGGCAGCGGTGTTTCGTCATCTTCAAAATCAGGCCGATAAACCCACGTTTATCCTGCACGGGGGCGACGTGATTATGGACGCTCTGGTGCTGGGTAAAAATGAGGTGCAGAAACAATGGGATGCCTGGCAAACGGTGGTCAAAGCCGAATCATCGCTGCCTATCGAATATGCCATTGGCAACCATGACATCTGGGGCATTGATGCCGCCAAGGCCGACGGAAAATACGGCAAAGCCTGGGCCATGGAACAGTTCGGGATTACCAGCCGATACCGGAGTTTTGACAAAAATGGCTGGCATTTTGTGGTTTTAGACAGTCTCCAGACTAAGCCCGACGGCACCTGGTACAGAGCATTGATGGACGAAGAACAACTGGCTTGGTTCAAAGCCGACCTGACAAAAACCCCGGCTACTACGCCTGTGTTGCTGCTGTCGCACGTGCCGATTCTGACCGTTACCGGCCTGACGTTTGTGGAACCCGTAGCGAATTACCCCAACGTGCAGATCATGGGCGGTTTGGTTCATGCTGATTCGGGCAGTTTGGTGGAGATGCTACACGCATTTCCGAACGTGAAAGCGGCCCTGAGCGGCCACACGCACCTACTCGATCATGTGGTGTATAACAACCTGAGCTACTACTGCAACGGGGCCGTGAGCGGCAACTGGTGGAAAACCGACACCCACCGGCAGACCAAAGCCGGATATGCCCTGTTTGATCTGTATGACGACGGCAGTGTGGAACGGACGTATGTTACGATGTGATAACAAGCAGACAGTCCTGTTTAGTAAAGAACACCAGGACAGGATGTTAGCTTTCTGGGGTGCTGCGAGAACGAAAGTCAACGTAAAGAGAAATTACTGAAAATAGCAACCAATGAAAGGTTGCTATTTTTTTTTGACTACAATTTGCACACATTTACCAATATCTACCTCTCTACTATATAACTATGTATATCCAGATTCTACACCCGCGCCGATTGATTTGCCAGTCATTAGGTAATCACTTGTCAACATTGGGCTATCAGGCGCAGTGCTGTGGTTCAACCATAGCAGATGCGGTAGCGATTGCCCGGCAAACACCGCCCAATATGGCCCTGATTGATCTTGACTTTGACGGTGGCAGTGGCTTTGAAGCCGCTCGCCTACTCTTGCTGGCTCATACCAAAACGCGCGTTATTATGTGCCTGCCGCCCGACCCGGCTTATTTACAGTTAGCCGTTCAGACCGATGCCAGCGGCTATCTCCCCACCGATTTTGAGCTGCCCGAATTAGAAACCTGCCTGCAACGGGTGCAGGACCGGTTTCGGTATCTTAGCCCGGCCTTTGCCACCCAACTCCGGTTGCCCATACCCGTTGTGGATGAGTTAGTTGTCGAGAAAATCAGGAACCTGACTGAGCGGGAGAAAAAAGTGCTGCGCCTGATTTGCCGGGGGATGATGCAGAAGGAGATCGCTCAAAAATTAGGGATTGTCGAAAGCACAGTCGTGTCGTTCAAAAAAACCATTGCTGATAAATTAGGGCTGGTCAGCCGCCGTGAAATTCCCTTTTTTATGGCTCCCTATCTGGCGTTTCTGGACTGATTTGTAGCCCTTGTCCCCCAAAAAGAGGGTATGTATACCCTCCCAAAAGAGGATTGACACGCTTGCCCAGACCCCCTACCTTTGGGACAACAAAGCCGCTCATTCCGATTGGACCCGGACGGTGAGCGGCTGTTGTGGTCTTAATCAGTTCACCAAAACCAAAAGTAAAAGTATGAAAAATTTTTTAGTTGTGCTGCTCATTGGGATAATGGCAGTCTTGCACGGTTGATACCGCCAAACCGCCAGAAGTGAACGACATTGAGGTTGTGGGGGGACACTTGAAATTCAAGAGTTTGGATCAACTCAAACAAGTGGCAACAGAATTGGATAAAATCCAAACGGGAAAAGGCTTAGATGCTTGGGAGAAACGATTCACGGGGTTTACGTCAATGCGTACAGAGTTCAACCGTCTGTCTGATTCGGACAAAGACATTGAACTCATCGGTCAGCACAAATCAGCGACTGGATATGAAGATGTTCTTTATCTCAGGCAAAGAGATGGACTGGAAGCTGCCCGTGTAATTGACAGTGATGTTCTGGCGACTCTATTTGATGCCAAAGGAGTTGTGT
>JBBRUV010000085.1:0-14991 GCA_038247465.1 Cytophagales bacterium | reverse complement strand
AGCCAATCGTTAAATCAACAGATTGACAGTCAGCTAAAAATGGGTAAAGGCCGTAATCAACTTGCCGGACTTGTAGGCGAATGGCCGGGCGATGAATCGTTAGAAGAACTCCTGAATCAATTAATCGACTAAACACCGATGCGGTATCTGCTCGACACCAACATTCTTATTGCTATCCTGCGGGGAAACCCTTTATATAAACGGATAGAGATAGAATTAAACTTATCCGATTCCGCGACATTACTATTTATTTCTACTGTCTCCAAGGGTGAATTATTAGCATTGGCGGTACGGAATAAATGGGGAGAACAAAGACAGAATCGCTTACGGGTCTTGTTGAATCAGCTTATTGTTCTTGATATCGCAACTGCTGACGAAGCTTTATTCGATACGTACGCTGAACTGGATTGTCACAGCCAGAATAATTTGCCTGATCATCCATTACCACTGGGTAAATCAGCGCGAAAAATGGGCAAAAATGACCTTTGGATTGCAGCAACCGCCCGACTAATTAATGCCACGCTTATCACTACTGACGGAGACTTCGAGAATTTAGTGGATGTTTATCTACCAGTGAAGATTTTTGTGCCTTAGTACTGTCATGTCTATTTATACCAATTACACTGACAGGTAACCCTCTTCGCAACGATCCACTTGTCCAACGGCACATCGGTTGGCTCAACATCATCAATCCGCTCAACAGGCCGGAAAAACGACAGGCCGATTTTTTGGCAATCAGCACGGCATTGGGCCAGAAAACGGTCGTAATATCCACCGCCGTACCCCACACGATTACCCGATTTATCAAACGCCAAGAGCGGAACCAGCACCAAATCAAACTCATCACCAGTCATTGGCTTTGCGTCGTTAGCCATTGATAACTGGTCATTGATAACTGATAACTGAACGGGTTCGGGTATGCCGAAGCGGTTGGTAATGAGGGGCGTTTCGGGCCTGATGGCATAATGTGTGAGCGTGTGGCTGGCCCAATCCGTAACTGACGTTGCCACCTGAATTTGCGGAAAATCAGCCCAAAGTCGCCTGATAATAGGCCAGGTATTGACTTCATTCCGGCCCTCGACGGGTAAAAAAACATGAATCGTTTTCAGAGTTTCAGCAGCGATATCCTCAAAAAAACGGTCAGCAATAACCGCGCTTCGGTGTTCGACTTCGGCCAGCGATAACGCCCGGCGTTCGGCCAGAAATTGGGTGCGGAGGTCGGCTTTGGTCATCTGAACAGAAGTCATTTTGCCCAGTCTAAAACCGGGCGTTCAAGCCAATGGTGGGCCAGAAACCCCAACGGCTAAATGAGTAATTTCGGTAGTTTGATACTTCAAACAAAACGCCCACCGGGCCCAGAATCTGATAGCCGATACCTGCCTGATACTTAGGTCTCAGAACCGAGGATGACCGAGTTGGGTCGCCTTGTTGCCAGCCGTAGCCCAATCCACCCCCCAAATAAGCAGTCAGCCGGTTTTGAGTAAGGAGGTAGTTCAGGCGCGGGCCTGCCACCCATTCATTAACCGTCGGGTTGCCGGTTTCAACGTAAGTCGCAAACGCACCCACGCTCAGGTGGCCGTTCAGGAGCGACGTGCTACGGTCGGCGTTGAACGCAAACAGGCGCATGGGCACCAGTATCGGTGTTTCTGACAGAAACCGGATAAGCCGACAGCCCCACCCTGAAACGGGGTTCAGATTGAGCCAATACGCAGGGTGTGAGCAGCAGGGTACAGAGTACAAAACATAGGGTTTTCATGATAATTGATGGTTTTATTTGGCAAAAAATAGTTGAAGGCAAAATTAGCGGGGTTTGCTTATGACAAAAGTAGGAGATCGGCTTTGGTCATGTAAACGGGTTATTTTCCCAGAAAAATCTGAAACCGCAGACTCGCGTTTATCCGATTATCGCGCTCCTGCAACACACTTGTAGCCGCCCGATAAGGCTGACTGACGTAGGTTGCGGCCAAATCGAAACTTACATTTTTGGTTAGAAAATAGGCCAGGCCAACTCCGCCGTTATACGTTGCTCCACTATTTGAGGCTTCTGCTGAACCTGCCTTAAACCGGGAAGTAACGTACCCCGCCCCTACCGACAAATACGGGCTTAACCGACTGTTAGAGAGGTACAACCGGGCGAATGGCACTAATCCATACACTGTCGAATTGAACCGTGTATTAGCCCCCACCATTGGTGCCGATATCCACTCTACCGGCAGCGAAGCCCCTAACACAACCTGGTTTGATACAAAACGGCCACCAAGCAGGGCCACATTGCCCGACAAAACACGGTTTTGGGTCGCTTTAGGCAAAAGTACAGTCAGGTTGGCAACATCGGCCCCTACCAGCCAGACTCCTTTTTCGGGGCGTTGAGCATACGCCGTTGAGCCAAGCAATAACAAAATCAGAATACGGTTCATAGTTGTTGTGTTTGTTGTTGATATACTGATCTACGGCTCAACGTTGAGCAATGTAGCCTGTTCGTGGTATGCTGCCACAATGCCACAGCCCCCACGCAGGTTTGTGTAGCGGGTGGCTGGCTGGGCAAAAGCCTGTTCAATGCCATCTGATGACACATAACGATAATATTGCCAGTAACTGTCGGTGATTGTTCGGGTTTGCACTAATACCTTATCGCTCAGTCGGTTGGGACTAACAAAAGGTTCTTTGTCGGACAACAACTCCTGCGCGGTTCCCACCAGCGACGAGCCAAACCGGGCCGTTAGCTGTTGATTGGTGAAACAGGCATCGCGGTAAAAAAACGTTTCGTGGTTGCCTCGAAACCCGCAGTTATCCCGAATTTCGTCGGGGCGACTCAGGTTGTTCGTACTGGCCGGCACCCGCATTCCCTGATACAGCCCGGTCAACTGAATACTGTACTGATTAACCTGGTTAGGAATATCGTCCAGAGCCCCCGTAATCACGTAATTTTCGGGCTTCTCAATCGTAGCCCGGCTACCGCGCGGGGCCGGTGGCACCACTTCGTCGCGGCTTTCGGCATCAGGGAACCCCGGTGCCGTTATGCGAAGCCGGTAGGTCTGCCCGGTCTGGGGTTTCAGCCCCCGCCCGGATTCATACAGATTGCCCCGTCTGTATTGCAGAGTATCAATGGGGCGGTTGTTTTGATAGACCGTCACAACAGCGCGGGCAAAAGCGGTATCAAACACAGTTTTGCCCGTTGGCGGATACGTTGGCTCTACGCGGGCCGAGAACGGTTTATCGGGCGAAAGCAGCGATATAACCACTAACCGAGGCCCGTCAAACGGCAACTGAACGCCGATGTCCTGCCGGCAAGACATAATTCCCAATAAGAGCATGAGCATCAGGTATGGTTTCATGTCAAAAACGTTTTGCGTAAGACAGATATGGTAAAACAGGCAGGAATGATTGTTGTGACAATTGAGTCTCGAAACCGATCCTGGGCGCGAATCGGCTGGCACCGGGATCGAACAAAATGTTGTGCCGGATATTGACAAACAACGGGTTACGCCGATTATACACATTCATCACGCCTATCGTCCAAGTTCGCTATCGATTCATGGGATGTTCTTTCCTGAACCCGATGCTGATATCGAGCCGGTGAAAAGCAGGCATCTGGTAGTTGTTGCGGTCGCCATAAATATAGTTCGGCCAGAAGGGCTGTTCGGGATCACGGGCCAGCGCAACCGGCACCGTAATAGGCTGACCCGACTGATATTGCCAAACTGCCGACAGGCTCACCCGGCCAGACGCTGTGTAGTTCAGGGCCACCGACCCCACGTGCCGACGGTCGAAATTGGCCCGGAACCATTCTCCGTTATTGATGCTGGCAAATTGCCGTTTGTTTTCAGAAAGCGTATAAGACACCCAGCCGTTGAACCGACCTGCGGGCTTATGCACGAACACTTCCAGACCACGCACCTCACCAATGCCGTTTATGGCAATGTTATCTTGCCACGCTTGGTTAAACTCGGCCAGCAAATCGCTGCCCGTTGGCACGTCAATCAGGTCGCGCATCCATTTTTGATACCCCTCCAAACTGACCCGGATTTTACCGCCAGCAAGGTTCCGGCTGAACCCAACCGACACCTGCCGGGCCATCTGCGGGGCAACGGTAGGCGTGGCTGGCACCCAGACATCAGTCGGAAAACCCACCACATTACTACTCAACAAATGCACAAACTGCCGCATCTGACTGTAGGCGATGCTACCCGTAATATTGCCCGGCAGTTGCACCGTTCCCGACAGTCAGGGTTCGACCGAGGGGTAGGTTTTGCCCAAAACGGCAAAGAAAACGGTACGCACTCCGAGACTAAGGGCCATTGACGAAGTAGGCTTCCAGTCGTTTTCGGTATAAAACGCCTGTTCAACGGCATTAATGGGCGGGTTGCTGCCGTCGGCTTTGTTGAGATCAAACGTGGTTCTGACCGACGACGGTTGATAGCGGTGGAGGATGGTTTCGGCTCCCGCCCGAAATTCGTACTGGGGCGAGACGAACCACTCCAGACCCATGCGAACTGACCAGTCGCGCACCGACGACTGAATCCCGTATCGGCTTGATAGGGTCTGATTCTGATCTTCGACCGTATAATTACTATATCCGGTTTGATACTGATACTGAGAGTAAGCCAACAGAGCCGACCAGAACAGGCTCTTTCGGATAGCCTGCGTATAGCGCAGGGTTCCGGTGGTGTTACCCCAGTTTAGTCCGAACTTGGAACGTTCCTGCCGATTACCATCCCAGCCGTACCAGTCGTCTCGCCCCCGAAATAAACTGACCGACAGCCGTTTAGAACTATCTAAGGCAACCGTCATTTTGGCGTTTATATCATAAAGCCAGTAGTTGAAATATCCCTCGGCATTGCCCCGGTTGTAGCTAATGATGGTGGGCAGCAAAAACAGCGTGATGTATGAACTTCGGGCCGAAACCATGTATGTAGCCGGTCTGCGCCACCGCCGATTAACCGGCCCGTCAACCAAAAACCGCGAACTGAGCAAACCCACATTGATTTCGCGGGCGGTTTTATATTGATTACCCTCGCGGGTTGTAATATCAAGCACTGACGACAGCCGCCCGCCAAACCGGGCCGGAAATACCCCTTTGTAGAGCGTAACGTGTTTGATTGCGTCTGAATTAAACGCCGACGCAAAGCCGAATAAATGTGTTTGGTTGTAGAGCGTGGCTTCGTCGAGCCGAATCAGGTTTTGATCGGGTGAGCCGCCCCGCACCAATAGTCCGGCAGTGGCTTCGTTGCCCACCGTAACGCCGGGAGTCAGGGCGAGAGCTTTCACGATGTCGGTCTCGCCCAGGGCCATTGGTATCTGCTTGAGTTGCGCCACCGGAATACTGACAACGCCGGGCAGGTTGTTTTCGGCTGGGATTTGGGTAGCCACCACCGATACCCCCTGAATCTCGCTTGGCTGAGGTACTAACGCAATAGTGACGGGCCGACTCGGTAATGAATCAACCAAAAAACGGCGGCTTGCATAACCCAGATACGACACATTGATTACCGTTGCCAGTAGCAGCCGGATGCTGAAGTACCCGGCGGTGTTTGTTACCGTTGCCGCCTTCGCCTGTTCGGCCCGAACAGTACACCCAATCAGTGGTTCGCCCGTAAGCTGATCTTTCACGTAGCCTGCTACCGTCTGATTTTGAGCGAGTAGCGACTGGTTAAAAGCCAACAGCAAACAGATTGTTAAAAGAGCGTAGTTCATGGCTTTACGAGGCTAAAAACCCAGATACAGCATATGTCGCTGTATCTGGGCCGTACTTTACTTTAGAGCGAGATGAGGCACCGACGAAAACCTCCGTTGTTATCTGTAGCAGTATGGTTTGTGTTTATCGTTCCGTCTCCCTGCATCAGCAAAATACTACCCTTCGGCAATGTCTGCGTCACAAACGCGGCTGCTATTTTCTCCCAAATTTCATCTGAAACTACAATTGTCTCGCTCTCAAACCGGCTAATTGTATTTCTCATCGGGGAAGAATTTGGTGTAAATCACCCTGAAAACGAAACTAAATGACCATTCTACTCCCTGTAATCTCTAAATTGTTACTACTTTACTTCTCCAGACACACCTGCATCCGGTAGTCGAACGGGTCGAAATGGGTGAGCAGTTTTTGCAGGAACGTTTTGTCGTTGAGGTAAAAGGTCAGGAAGTTTTCGTGACGTTCCTGTAGCCCGCCACCGGGAAACAACTCGTTTTTGACGGCCATCAACTGCCGTACGCCCGTTTCCTGATTGCGTTCTTCAGCCCGGCGCATCTTCTTTTCGAGCCTGACAACGGCGTTGGCAAAGCGTTTGGTTTCGGCCATCACCGCTTTTTCGAGCGTCGGGTCAACCACCATCGCTTTGTGCAACAGCGCGTCTAAAGCGGTGTGAATAGTCTTGTTTTCTTTGTCGAAGGCTAAGGCGTGTTCGGTATGGCGTTCGACAAACAGGCGTTTCAGGCGCGTATTATCTAAGAACCACTCGTCAGTTTTCAGCCCTAATTTCCACATCCGGCTGGCCGACACGCGGGGCACATACAGGGCAAAGTTGCGGGGCATCAGCACCGGAAACGGCATTTTATAGTGCATAAATACGGCCCGCAACTGCATCCAGTAGGGCACCTCAGACGGCCCGCCGACGTAGGCAAGGTTGGGCAAAATCATCTCCTGATACAAAGGCCGCAGCACCACGTTAGGGCTGAACCGCTCCGGGTTGGTCTTGACCATTGCCAGCATTTCTTCCTCCGAAAACAACAAATCTGTGTGCAGCACCTGATAACGGCCATTATCGGTGCGCTCTATACGTTCGCGGAGGTCGGTATCAAGATAAAACAGGTTGATGTCGCGCGGGGTAATAATGGCCGGGTAGCCGAGGGCTTCGAGTGTGGCGGTGGTTTGTTTGACTAACTGCCCGGCGGTTTGTTGAGTGAGTTCTTCCCGAATAACGGGCGCGAAAATCTGTTTCAGGGCGGCATCGTCGGCATCTACGCACACCAGCCCCTCGGCCCCAAACAGCGCGTTCATGTACTGCCGAACGGCATCGGCTAAGGTGCTGTTTTTCAGGTATGCCTCTTCAAACAGAAACAGTTTTTCGGGAATATCAGCAAAGAGGTTGGCGAGGTCGGCAGGGTTCATCCGGCCCACTGCTCCGGTCTGTTCAGTTTGCCAGACGTGCCTGCGGCCAAAGAGCGACACGTGGTTGATTTCGTCGAAATCGTGGTCCTCAGAAGCCATCCAATATACCGGCACGAAATTATAGCCGGGATAGTGCTGCCGGAGTTTCCGGGCCAGATTAATGGTGGTAATGATTTTATAGACAACGTACAGCGGCCCGGTGAAGATGTTGAGTTGGTGGCCGGTAGTAACGGTAAACGTGTTCTCGTGCGCCAGAACGCTAAAATCGGGCTTAGTGTCGAGGTTGGCGTATTGCCGGGTCAACGTTTCGATGAGCGTTTGGCGGTGTTGGGCGGGGAAGTCCTGCTTCTGCCGAATTTGTTCTGCGAAGGCATCAGGCGTAGGAAACTGCCCGTAAAACGGCGCGAGTGTATCGGTTTGGTTAATGTAATCAAGAAAAAACGGGGAGAATTGGCCCGTGGCCGAGAGGGGCAGGTACTGACAATCCATGCGGGCGAAACGTTAGGCAAGTTTTACGCGGGACTAACGCACAACGCGTGAGCAAGGTTCGGTGGAGAAAATCAGGCATCTGAACTGGTTAACGCCGCCCGACAGGTATGTTATGATCAGCACACAGTTTGCGTCTATTCAACGGTTTGTGCTGACCAACGGACGCAGCCATGCTCTCAACTGATTCTTTCCTGTTGTCAGTTTGATAAAGCGATTCTACGAAGAAAATATCACTTCTCCGTTCGTCCGCGCCGTTTGTCAACCGTGAGCAGAAATGCCGGGAGCAGAATCAGGTTCGAGGCCATGCCCATCAACAGCGTGATAGACACCAGCACACCTAACGAGGCCGTGCCGGCAAAGGCCGACGCGATGAAAATGCCGAAACCCGCAAACAGAATCATGGCCGTATAGAACATACTCACCCCGGTGTAGCGAATGGTGTTGGCAACGGCTTCTGCCGGACTGCGCCCCTGCCGGAGTTCGTCTCGGTATTTGGTGATGAAATAAATTGTGCCGTCAGACGATAGCCCAAATGCAATACTGAAAATCAGGATCGTGGACGGTTTCAGGTGAATCCCGGCGTAGCCCATAATGCCCGCCGTAACGATGAGCGGCACAATACTGGGCAAAATTGCAATCAGGCTTAGCCGCACGTCGCGCAGGAGAATTGTCAGAATTACCGACACCAGCAAAATGGCCAGCCCGGTGCTTTCAACGAGGTTTTCGACTAAGTAGGCGTTGCCGAGCGTAAAAACCACACTGTTACCCGTTATCCGGGCATCGTAGCGGTCGGCGGGCGGCACTGGTTTTCCGGTTTCGGCATCATAGTTAAAGATTGAGTCTACTTTCGGCTGGAGTTTTTTGATGAGTGCACTCAACCGGACTGTGCCAATATCGGCCACCTGAAAGCTGACACGGGTGTTCTGCCGGGTACTGTCTAAATACGACTTAAACCGATTTTCGGAGCCTTTCAGTTGGGGCGCATACTTGCCGAGTTTGGCGAGTTCGAGCGTGGGCGGCAGGATATAGTATTTGGGGTCTCCGCCCCGATACGCCTGGTAAAAAAACTTCACCGCTTCAACCAGCGAAAGGGGCCGGGCCAACTCCGGGTTTTTGGCAAATTCGCGTTGCAGGACTTTGATTTTGGTCAGTGTGGTTGGGTCGAGGGCGCGGCCCGGTCGTTTGGTATCAATGTTTACTTCAAACGGCAATACTCCGCCGAATTTAGTCTCAAAAAATTTCAGGTCGGTGTACAGCGGGTCGTTGGGTGGCAGATCGTCAACAATGTAGCCGAGGGCAGTGAGCCGACTCATGCCAATGGCTCCAATTATGGCAAAAACGGCAATTACAGCATAAATTCCGGCCCGGCGTTGCTGCACGGCGTTGTTTACCCAGGTCAGAAACCGCGTGAGCCAGCGGCTTTCCAAATGCCCGCGTTGTTTGGCCGACGGCACGGGCAGGTAACTGAACAGAATCGGAATCAGAACGAGCGACACGGCATAGGTGGTCATGATTCCCAGCGAAGCAACAATGCCAAATTCGAGCAGTAACGGGCTGTTAGTGAAGTAAAAAACAAAAAAACCGATACTCGTTGTGACGTTGGCGAAGAACGTGGTCTCGCCCACTTTTTCGGTGGCAATTCGCAGGGCTTCATGCTTTTCATGCCCTCTCGATAATTCTTCGTGGTAGCGGTTGAGCAGGAAGATGGCGTTCGGAATCCCGATAACGATAATCAACGGCGGAATCAGCCCACTCAACAGCGTGATTTTATAGCCGAACAGGGCGATGTATCCCACCGAAGCAATCACGCCCACGCCCACGACAAACAAAGCCGTGAGCATAACCGTCGGCGACCGGAACAAAACCAGCATAATCACCGACGTAACGATAATTGCTAATATCAGGAGCCGGACGAGTTCATCGGCGATTTTTGCCGAAATCTCCGTTCGGATGTACGGCATTCCCGACAAATGCACCGATCCGTCGGGCTGCGCCAGGTTATGGGCTTTCCCAAATGCGCTGATTTGTTCCTGAATCTGCCGGACAATGCCAATTCTCTCCGCGCTGTTCAGGGCGCGTTGGTCAAACGTAACGCCCATCAGGTGCGCCCGCCCTGCCGAATCACTAACGAAACCGGCATAAAACGGCAACCGGGCAATGCGGGCAGCAATGCTGTCAACCTCGGTTTGGGTGGTGGGTTTGCGCGGCACGAGCGGCACAAACCGGAATCGTTGCAGGCTATCGTCGCGGATGATGTTGAAGAGATTGGCGTTCGAGACCACATCTTTCACTCCTTCGATGCGCCGAATACGTTGGTTGAGATCGTACCAGTCGTTAAAAAACGCCAGCGAATACATCAGAGGGGTTTCGACACCAACAACCATCACATTGCCGTCTTCACCGTACCGGGCTTTAAAGGCCCCATAGTCAACATAGCCGGGATCGGTTTGGGGCAAAATGCGGGCGAGTTCCTGCGAGAGTTCAACCTGAGTGGCTTTCCAGCCCATAAACGCCGTGAGACCCAATACGGTCAGCAGTAAGGCAATACGATTGTTGAGAATAAAGCGGGAAAGACGAAACCAAATCATTAGCGGGCGATCAATTCAGGGCTGCAAGTTACAGAAAAACGGCGGCTGTTATTTCCCGGCCACGAGGTCGTTGGTCAGAATCAGCGAAACCGCCATGAACGCTACCAACGCCGAAACCGCCCGAATCCAGTCGCGCCGGGCCATACGCGCCCACTCAACCGCCACGAACGACACGCCCAGTACCGCGCTCACGATCAGCAACTGCCCCAGTTCAAGGCCAACATTGAAGGCCAGTAAGGGTGTGATCATATCGCCCTCGGGGCCCAGCAAACTGCGGAGGTAGTTGGAGAAACCCAAACCGTGAATCAGCCCGAAACCGAGGGCGAGGGCGTAGCGGTATCTGATGGTTAGTGATTGGTGGCTGGTGGTGGCTGGTGGTTGGTACACGAAGTTCATAACCGCCGTAATCAGGATGGTGATCGGAATAAGCAGCTCAACAATATCGGTACGAACGTTCACGAGCCGCAACGTTGCCAGGGCCAGCGTTACAGAATGACCAATGGTGAAGGCCGTTACCAGTACCAGCACCTGCCGCCATTGCCGCACCGAATACACGGCACACAGCGCCACAACAAACAGGATGTGATCGTAGCCGTTGGGGTCGGTGATGTGGGCAAAGCCGAGTTGCAGAAAGATAAAGAAGTTACTCAAGCTGTTGGTTTGGGTTAGCCGGCCACGCAGAGCATTGATCTGGTTGGCCGACGTTGATATTGATACATGACAAAACACCCGCCCAAATGATTCAGGCGGGTGTTTTGAGGGGTCAATCAGGCCGGAACTCTCCGACGGATCAGCTTAGAAATTGGCCGATAACCGGGCAAACAGAAACCGACCGTTGTAGCCGCCCTGATTGGGGTGAAACAACAACCGGCCCCGGTTTGAGGCATCGCGGCCAGAGCCATAATCAATGCTGCCGGTGGCGTTCCGGGCATCAATGTAAATCTGCTGCGGATACACGTCAAACAAATTGTTGGCCCCGATAGCGATGTTTAGCATCCGGTTGATGCGGTAGCCAACCACCAGATCGGTGATCACAACCGGCGCGTAGGTCTGGTCAATAAAGGCATTGCTGCTGGCATCGCGGGCAAACTGTGCGTTCCAGAACGTGCCATCGGCTCGTTTAATCGTTGGGTCCACGTTATGCACGAACTTGATTTCGCCAAACCGAACGGCCCGGAGTGTGAAATCGAACTTGCCGATTAAATACTGTGCGCTTACGTTCAGCTTGGTCTGTGGCTGAAACACCTCAATACGCGACCGCTGCTGCCGGTCAAAGAGCAACGTGCGGAACCACTGATCGGGGCTGCGGCCACTGGTTTCGTTCTGGACCGGGTTGTCAATCAACGGCGTTGAGTTAATATCCGTTATTTCGTTCTTGTTAAAGTTCACGGCGGCTGTCAACGTCAGCGCACCCTTCCCGATTTGCGGGCGGAAACTGGTTACGATGTCAAGACCGCGTGTGCGGGTGTTGGCCGCGTTGGCAAAGAAGTTCACGTTGTTTACGCCCACGAACTGGTCAGCGGTGAAGCCAAGCAATGCCCGCGAGAACGCTCCTGAATACACAATTCGGTTGGTGATATCAATCTGGTAGGCATCAATCGTGGCCGAGAACCGACCAAACTTCGCCGTTGCGCCAACCGTCAGGTTTATTGATTTTTCGGGTTTGAGCGCGTCCACACCGATGGCTTTCCGGGCAATGTCGTTTTCGTTGTTCACCGTGAGCGTGTTTGAGGGGTTGCCGCTCACAAACTGCGTGCTGGTGTTCTGAAAATACCGCTGGTGCAGGCTCGGCGCACGGAATCCTGAACTGATGGCTCCGCGCAGGGCAATGGCCTCGATGATCTTAAACCGGGCAGCCAACTTCCCATTGACCGTTGAGCCAAAATCGCTGTAATTCTCAAACCGGCCTGCCACGTCGAGCAACAATCGGCCTTTCTCGGCTTCCAGATCTATGTATAACGACTGACTGCTCCGCGATTTGCTGATAGCGTCTGTCGGCTGAAAACCGGGAAACACCTGTGCGCCGGGCAGTGCAAGAGCCGTGCCGTTGGCCGGGCCGCTGATGGTGAGCGGAGCCGCCGGTACGCTTTTCCTGGTATTGCCACCGATGTACGAATTGGTCTCACCGGCGGTGATGGCGTAGGTTTCAAACCGGGCTTCGGCTCCGAAAGCAACGTTCAGCGTTGCAAACGGCCCGGCTTTTTCATATAACCGCGAAAAGTCGAGGTTCACCGTATTCTGGGCAAAACTCAGCTTACCCGCATCGAACTTGTTTTGTTGGTTATTACCGCTTGGCAACGAGGCATTGCCCGAATCAAACACCCGGAACCCGAACGAGTTGTGACCGTAGGTGTTACTCAAATCCACATCAAAGCCGCCAAGTTTGGTTTTCACGCCAGCGATAAGTGACTGATCCTGAACGGTTGAGTTGATGCCGGGCAAAAATCCATCCTGGTAAAACAGCGAATTGTCGGCGTTGAGTGGCTGCTGCCCCCGCGAAACCGGAATCCGGTTGTTGCCGAAACCCGTGCCGGTGCGGTAGGTGACACCGCCCGCAAAATAAACCTGCGTGTTGACATTGACCGGCACCGAGCCATTCAGAAATACGCCGATATTGCGCGAAGCCGAGTTGCCAAAAACCATGTTCTGCCGGTTGTACCCGCGCTGCGAAGCCAGCGTAGCATCATCGGCGATGAGTTTGGTACGGAAATTATTCTGCACCTGCCCGGCGGGTGTTCCCGGAAAACCCGCCGACGCGCCGAGGTAAATGGTCGGGGTGTTGTCGGGGCCGCTGCGGTTACTGCGTCCCCGGTCGTTATACTGCCCGCTGATGGTCAGAAACCCGTCTTTGCCGAGCCGAAAGCCCTTCGAGATGTCGAACTGAATTACGTGGCCGTCGGTAATATTCTGGCTCACGTTTCTGGCCCCACCGCCAAGCGTCGGAATATCGTATTTGAGCGTGGTCATGTTTTGCCCGCCCGTTAATGAAGCAGACAATCCGGTGTAGTCTTTTTTCAGGATAATGTTAATCACCCCGGCAATGGCATCGGAGCCATACTGGGCGGCTGCACCGTCGCGCAGGATTTCGATGCGATCAATGGCCGCTACCGGAATCACGTTCATATCGGTTCCGACCGAGCCGCGCCCCACCGTTCCGTTAATGTTAAGCAGGGCCGAGGTGTGCCGCCGTTTGCCATTTACCAGCACCAGCACCTGATCGGGGCCAAGGCCGCGCAGCGAAGCCGGATCAACGTGGTCAGTACCATCGGCAACGGTCTGTCGGTTTGAGTTGAACGAGGGTGCGACTGAGTTCAGAATCTGACCCACGTCAACCTGGGCAAATCCTTTCAGTTCGCGGGTCGAAATAACATCTACCGGAGAAACCGTTTGTACGTTCGTCCGGGCTGTTGCGGCCCGTGACCCAACCACAACCACTTCGCTCAGACTTGATTGCGCGTCGGTAAGTTGAGCGTTGGCAATTGCCGTGCCAGCCGCTTCAACCGTCACCTGAACTTCTTTGGTGTCGGAGCCGATGGCACTGAACCGGACTCGGTAAGTACCTGGTTGTTTTACGGTAAACGAATAATTTCCACCGGCATCGGTGGTGGCACCAATGTTAGTGCCAACGGCAATTACCGAAACGCCGGCAATACCTTGTTTAGTAGCAATGTCGGTAACGCGACCGCCAATTCGTTGGGCAAGAGCAGGTACAAGTGCCAGTAGCCAGAAAGCCGAGATCACAGTGAACCGGCGCAAAAGGTAGTGTTTTGACATAATAGGTTGGTACAATAAATAAGTGAACTCGTTGTAAAATTAATGTAGAATTTCGTCAAATAGCCAAAGAGCTGCTATACTATTTTGTTAATTCGACCTTCTGCCAAATAAAAAATCCAGCCCATTGGCCGGATTTTTTGCGCGCTACGAATGATGTTAAGGTGTTAAACCGGCTTCAGGGCCGAATCACTGTACCGTCGCGTCGGCGGGTGTTGCCCCACGAATAGTCGAAGTTCGCTCCATCGGGAAACGGAAATTTAGCCGCGATTTTTTCGTCAATGTCCACACCATGTCCCGGTTTTTCCTGGGCGAACATCATGCCGTCTTTTGTTGTCGGGCATCCTAAAAATACCTCCTGCGTTTCTTTCGGGAACACATATCCTTCGTGAATCCCAAAATTATAGCTCGTCAATTCAAGCGCTAATTGGGTGGCGTGGGCAATCGGCGACGAGTCGCCGGGGCCGTGCCAGGCGGTTTTCACCCCAAAAAACTCGCACATAGCCTGCACTTTCCGGGCGGGGCTAAGACCACCAATCTGCGACAGGTGAATCCGAATAAAATCAATCAGCCGGTCTTTGATAAGCGGCACGTACTCGTGTTGGGAGTTAAACAACTCGCCCATCGCCAATGGCACCGAGGTCTGCTGCCGCAGGAGCCTGAAATGGTCGTTGTCTTCGGGCGGAAACGGGTCTTCGATGAAATATGGGCGATATTGTTCGACCGACTTGCATAGATTGATGGCCTGATTAAGGCTGATGCGCTCGTGAATGTCGTGCAGGAGTTCAATGTCGTCACCAATTTTAACCCGCAGATGCTCAAACAATTTCGGTACTGATTTCACGTAAGCCGTTGGGTCATAGATTAGTTTGGGGTTTGTTGGGCCCGCCACATCGTCGGCGACGGCTCCTACCGAACTCGCCGGTGTGCCGGTGGCTCCTTTTGCGCCATAAACAGCATTGCCTTTCAAGCCCATCTGAACGCGGGTGTAGCGGTAGCCGCGTTCCATGGCCCCGCGCACCGAATCTTCGACTTCTT
>JBBRUV010000084.1:0-15018 GCA_038247465.1 Cytophagales bacterium | reverse complement strand
GGTCGCCGGTAGCACTGTAGAACGTTTGGGGCAACAACGTAGCCGCTTTTGCCCAGTCGGCCTGATAAACGGCAACCCGCAACGCGATGGCCCGGTTGAACCGCTTGAACGTAGCGGGCGTGTTGAAACCAGCGTAGGTTGATGGCAGCGAAAAAGCAAACGAAGCCCCGGCAGCGTCTAACTGCGTAGCACCTTCGTCAAGAATCTTGGCAATACCCGCCAGTGATTCGGTGTAGGTGGCGGCTTTACTTGGTTTAAACGGGTCTTCTACGTTCAGCCGAACACCATTACTGCCCTGCACATTCAGCATATACAGATAAGCCAGTCCTTTAAACGTATTGGCCAAACCACGATACCCGTTTTTCTGAACATCTGTTACCGTATTGGTTGCGTTCAGCGAAGCCAGCGTGATGTTGGCGTGCCGAACGGGCAACCCAAACGCCGTAGTGGCACCATTATAAAACGCCGAGTTGTCAATGGGGCGAAGGCCGTTCAACTCCGTCATCCAGCGCGATTCGGTAGAGTTGAAGTTGAACAACTCCTTCCCTACCGTACCGACTACGCGCAGGTAAATATCCAAACCATTGCGGGCTACGGCAATCTGACCAATTGCCAATGCGTCTAACTGCGCTTTGCTGGCATTGCTGGCAACGGCCCCTACACTGGGAAAGTTAGGGTCAAGAACGACTTCGGTCGTCAGTACACCACACGCGCTCAGGCTGCATGCGAGCAGACTGGTGAGCGCGATATTAAGTTGTTTTTTCATTGGTTATATAGCTGTAAATGAGTGGCTTTGCCAGTCTCATCAGGGTTAGTTTAAAAATCAATGGCTACGTGAAACATCACCCGGCGCACGAGCGGTGCGCTACCAATATCAACGCCACTACCCAGCGCGGACGAGCCGAAGTTCGAGTTCTCCGGGTCGTAACCGGCCTTATAGTCAGTCCACCGCAGGACGTTATTACCCGACACGCCCACTTTCACACCCTGCACCACGTTTTGAACGCACTCTGCAACGCGGTTTTCGGCACTTTGTAGTACAACGAGACCTCGCGCAGTTTCAGGAAGCTGGTAACTACCGGGTTATAACCGGCGTTGGGAACCCCGTTGGCATCTAAGCCGCGCACGTTCTGGCGGGCAATGCCGTCTGGCACCACGTCGCCACCCGTAGCGGCTTTGCCATTACCCCCGGCCTGTAGGCTGGTACTATTCCAGTCAGATGTGTTACCGCCTTCGTCCCACAGCACCCGCGCCAATGACACCACCGTGAACTTGTGCCGGTAGGCCGCCAGGGCCGAGAACTCGAAGTTTTTCAGGAATGTAATCCGGTTATTGAGCGATAGTTCGTACTTGGGCTGTTGGTCGCCGTAGCTTGTCCATGACGTAGCGAAGTCGGCATCGGTAGGTTGCAACGTGCGTGGCTGACCCACAATCTGCGTTGGTGAGAACCCTTCTTTCACACGCCACTGTCCGAACGTGGCACCGAAACCGCCCGTCAGACGCTCAGGGATACCCAAACGGGTGATCTGTGAGCGGTTGTACCAGAAAATCGGCTGCACAAACCACGTAATGTTCCGGCTCCGAATTACCTCTGCGCCGAGGGTTAATTCAAGACCCCGGTTGGTCAGGTCAGCCGCGTTAATCTGCGTTGAGCCAACACCCGTTGTCGGGGCCGTAATCAAGGGCTGAATCAGGTCAAATACTTTCTTGTCATAAACCGTAAATTCGCCGGTGATGCGACTGTTAAACAAGCCAAAGTCAACGCCGTACTCAATTTCTGTGGCCCGTTCTGGTTTGATGTTCACGTTACCTAAGCCCGTTGACGGCACCAAGCCACCCAAACCACCCGTACCGACCACGTTCATCTGCGAGTAAATAGTACCAAACGTTGGCAGACCCGCCGTTGCTCCGTATGCTACCCGGAATTTCAATTGATTCAGGGTATTACCGCCCCAATCGCCAAAACGGGTTGCGTTTATGGCCAATGACGCACGGGGGAAGGCATAAAATTTATTGGGATCGCCGTTTAGGTTCGATTTATCAAAACGAATACCAACCGAGCCGATTACCTTATCCTGATAATTCGCTTCCTGTTGGGCAAAAACCCCTACATCGGTATTCCGGTCGTAGAATGGCAGTGATTCTACCACCCTGCCACGGGCCGGGCTGGATACACCGGCGGGCAAACCCCGACCCCGTGTGTATGTCGCCTGAGAATTACGCGAGAGCCGCACTAACCCTGCCGACGTACTTAATTGAAGTTTGTCCTGCATGGCCGACTGCGTGAAAACAGCTGCTAACTGCACGTTTGAGTTAAAAATCTCGATGCGGGTATCCTGGGCAAAGCCGGGGTTAGCCTCTGGCCGCTGCGATTGCAAATCAGCAGGCAGGTAAATGAAGCCAAACTGATTTTGGTAATCTAAGCCGCCGTTCAGTTTTACCGTTAATGACTGTTTGGCATTGTTTATCAGCCGGGCGTTTACATTGAACCCATTGATAATCCGGTTTACTTTCAGGTTGTTTACGCCCCGGTCGCGGATAGCAAGCGGGTTTTCACCAACACTCGGGTCGTTATCGGGGTAGTTACCGTTGGCATCAGGGTAGAGATTATTATACGGCCTGGTGTAGGGCAATGAATACCCGTAGTTGATATTCGAGTTATCGTTCCCTGTCCAGCCCCGGTCATTATTCGACACCACATAGTTGGTATTCACCGAGAAGTCTAACCAGCTATTCATTTTGTGATTCACGTTGGCCCGAACCGAGTAGCGGCTAAACCCGGTGTTTTTGACGATACCAGTTTCATTGTTGGCACTGCCGTTGATATAAAACTGGGTTTTCTCGTTACCTCCCGTCAGGCTCAACCGGGTGTTGCGAATTTGGCCAGTTTCGCCATACACAACGCGCTCCCAATCGGTGTAGGTACCGTTTTGCTTGGCAGCCCGCAACTTTGGAATATCAGCGGCAGAAAAATGATCGGTCAATTTCTGCTCTGTCCAGTCGGCACCGCCGTAGTAAGACACGGCATTACTGACACCGACATCCTGCCCGAATGAGATGTTTGTCCGGCCTCCTTTGCCTTTTTTGGTGGTGATAATCACAACGCCGGCGTTGGCCCGCGTTCCGTACAGTGCAGCCGCCGACGACCCTTTCAGCACCTCCATAGTCTCGATGTCGTCGGGGTTCAGGTC
This sequence comes from Cytophagales bacterium, assembly GCA_038247465.1. GTDB lineage: Bacteria > Bacteroidota > Bacteroidia > Cytophagales > Spirosomataceae > JBBRNH01. Next base: position 11,827 of record JBBRUV010000084.1, on the reverse strand, counting down.
GGCCAGTCGGTTGGCGTTGTTATCCTGAGCACTCGCCGACGAGCCACCCGTTGCTTTGTTGGCTTGTGAGCGTCCGTTTGAGTTCTGGCTGTTGTCAATATAAACGCCATCTAAGATAAACAACGGTTGTGAAGCCGATGAACCCAGCGTTGACACGCCCCGGAACTGGATGTTGAAACCACCGCCGGGCATCGAACCGTTTGCCACAATGTTTGCCCCGGCAATTTTACCCTGCAAAGCAGCATCAGCCGTTACGGGCGTGGTGGTACCAACCAGGTCACGGGCCGATAGTGTTGTTACGGCATTGGCAAGGTTCGAGCGTTTTACGCTTGTTGCCAAACCCGATACCACCACTTCTTCCAGATTTGAAATATCCTCGGCCAGACTGACATCAACCGTGGTTGCCCCCGGCGATACAGCCTGCTCTTTGTTGATAAACCCGATACTCGAAACCACAATCCGGGCCGTAGCCGGTACGTCGGTCAGGGTATAACGACCTTCGGCGTTTGTTATAGACCCCCGCGTGGTGCCTTTCACCAGCACGTTGGCCCCGGCAAGGGGGCTTCCGCTGGCATCTGTTACCCGCCCCGATAGGGTACGGGTCTGTGCTATTGCACTACCCACACAAATGGTAAGTAGCATAAATAGACTTAGTAATAATTTTTTCATAGGTCTTGAAAACAGAATATAATTTGTTATGGCGACAAAAATACAAATTATATTCTTGTGTGAAAGAATTTAGCAGAAAATTTTCCTGAATAAGGAGATTTGACTATGTAGTTTTATGGTTTGAAAAAATTGTATTTAACTGGCATACAGACAATAAAAAAAGCAACCTCCTTAGGTTGCTTTTTTTGTTTTTGTCATTCCGACATCATCAGCGCAAATCCACTACCTCAACGCCGGGGTGTTTTCCTTTATCGAACACGAAGTAACTATCTGGTAAGCTAACATTCGGTTTGAAATCACTGATGGTATAAGTAGTCCGCTTGCCGGTCTTGTCGGTAATCTGCCAGTTTTTGATAGATTTCGTGGCTTTGTCCACGCTGATCTGTACCCGTGCTACCTGCGCGTCTTTCTTGTCTGGTGTCAGTTCAATTATCTCCAGCGTCCGGCCTCCCTGCTTTATTTCTTTCAAAAACTTGTAGGTGAAACCGCGCTGATACATCGTGTAAATCCGGGCCGGGTTCAGGTCGTTGGCGGTGCTGTTGTCATTGTCCTGCACGTTCACCTCGTTGGTTTCTTTCACGTAGGTGTACATCGCCTTGCCATCGTTATAGACATCCTGCCCGCCGAGTTTCAGCCGGAATTTGCCGTCTTTCACCGACAGATCGCCTTTCAGGGTTTCTTTGGCTCCGCTCCCTTCGGTGGTAAACGAGAATGTCGCTTGGTATGATTTGAGCGACTGGTATTGCTTGCTCATCGCGTCTAAAATGCTTTTAGCCCGATTATCTTTCTGCGCCATTAACGGGGCTAAAACGGCTACTGTCAGCCATACGCTCATTAGTAGAAATCTCATTGTCAAGTAATTATCAGTACAAGTTAGAAAAATGCTGCCGATAGTATGGCAGTTATTTTGAATTAGACAGCGTTTAAAGGCGAAAAGTTTAGTTTAATTACCATCCAACCGCTTCAATATCTCTTCCAGCGTCTGCATATCCTGAATCAGCACTTCGCGGGCTTTACTGCCTTCAAACGGCCCCACAATATTGGCCGCTTCTAACTGATCCATGATCCGGCCCGAACGGTTATAACCGAGTTTCATCCGCCGTTGAATGTGCGACGTACTACCCTGTTGGTGCATCACCACGAGCCGGGCCGCGTCGTTAAACATGGCATCGCGGTGGGCCAGATCAACCTCGTTTTCGTCGCCGGGGCCGGTTTCGTCACCCACAAATTCGGGCAGAAAATAGGCATCGTCGTAGCCGCGCTGCTCGCCCACAAAGGCACAGATGTCTTCGATTTCGGGTGTATCTACGAACGGACACTGCAGCCGGATGAGGTCAGAATTGCTCGACAGCAGCATATCGCCCATACCCACCAACTGCTCGGCCCCGCCGGTGTCGAGAATGGTGCGCGAGTCAATTTTAGAGGTTACTTTAAACGACAGCCGCGCCGGGAAGTTGGCCTTAATCAGACCCGTAATCACGTTTACCGAAGGCCGTTGCGTTGCCACCACGAGATGAATCCCGATGGCCCGTGCCAACTGCGCCAGCCGGGCAATCGGGGTTTCAACTTCTTTGCCCGCCGTCATCATCAAATCGGCCAATTCGTCAATAATCAGCACAATGTAGGGCAGGTATTTGTGGCCTTTTTCGGGGCTCAGTTTGCGATTCACAAACTTCACGTTGTATTCTTTGATGTTCCGAACGCCCGCTTCTTTCAACAGATTGTACCGATTGTCCATCTCGATACACAACGAATTGAGCGTATTGACCACTTTTTTGGTATCGGTGATAATGGCTTCTTCGGAGTCCGGGAGTTTTGCCAGGAAATGCCGCTCGATTTTGTTAAACAGCGTCAGTTCTACCTTTTTCGGGTCAACCAGCACGAGTTTTAGCTGCGCCGGGTGTTTTTTATAGATCAGCGAAGTCAGCAACACGTTCAGGCCCACCGACTTGCCCTGCCCCGTTGCTCCGGCCATGAGTAGGTGGGGCATCTTGGTGAGGTCGGCAATGTATATCTCGTTCGAGATGGTTTTGCCCAGCACGATGGGCAGTTCGTAGTTGCTTTTGGTAAATTTTTCGCTGCCAATCACCGACCGGGCCGAGACCATTTCGCGGTTTTTGTTCGGTACCTCAATACCGATGGTTCCCATGCCGGGCATCGGCGCAATGATACGGATACCGAGCGCGGCCAGACTCAGAGCAATATCGTCTTCGAGGTTTTTGATTTTTGAAATCCTGACCCCATCCGCCGGAATAATTTCGTAAAGCGTAACGGTTGGCCCGATGGTAGCCGAAATATCCTTAATCCCGATGCCAAAATGCCCCAGCGTTTCCTCGATTTTGACCTTGTTGGCTTCTAATTCGTCCATCGTTACCTGCGCTTTTTGTTTGCTTGGGTAATCGGTCATCAGGTCGAGCGTCGGGTATTGGTAATGCGGCAGATCGAGCGTGGGGTCATACGGGCCGTGTATCGCCACCAAGTCGAGGTCGTTGTTTTCGCCGACGGGAATATCAAAAACGGGTTGCGTAATGGGCGACGGCAACACGATTTCGGCTTCATCGTCATCATTCGGCAGCGTTAATCCTTTAACGGTGAGCGTGGTGCCTTTCCCGTCGGCTGGCGTTCCGGCTCCGTTCCCGGCATTGGCCGGACTGTCGTCATCGTCGTCGTCGTCATCGTCGGGAATCGGGCCGGGTTCCGTTTTCAGTCGTAGCGTCGTTCCGATGCTGGTTGCGGCTGGTGCAGCATCGGCTGGTTCGTCGGGCGGGAATCCCTTCACCCGAATGGTGTTGGCACGTGGAGCAACTGGCGCTGCACCCGACTCAGGCACTACAACAGTTTGATTACCAGTGGTATTATCTGACGGTTCCCGGTAAATAATGCGTTCTCCCCAGGCCACAAACGGCTGATATAGCCAACCGAATGACGTTATGTTGTAAAAAAACACCAGAAAGGCGAACAGGACAAAGCCAATCACGGCGATACTGCCCCAACCCAACAGCCCGCGCAGCAGCACGTTTAGCTCATAACCGATGCCGCCACACCACACACTGCCACTACCGATGGTGCCGGTAATCAGGATAAAATAGCCCACTAACAGGCTGACCCAGAGCGCAAAAAACAACGTGGCCGTTGTGAGCCGGGCCAGGGGCAGGGGTTCGTGCCCGGTGGCGAGTTTAAAACCGGCCAAGCCCACAATGATCGGCAGGCCCAGCGCGCCCACGCCGAACCACCGGAACACAAACGCATGACCAAGATAGGCACCGAACAGACCGAGCCAGTTTTTGACCGTCTGTTTCTGCATTACACCCCCACTACTGCCCGGCAGCACGTCGGCCAACGGTGCATCCACCGCGCTCTGATCGGCGGGGCCGGTGAACAGATACGACACAAAGGCGACCAGTAATCCCGCGCTGATGAGCATCAGCAAACCGCCCAACGCCAGCGACCCGCGCCCGTCGGCAGCGGCCCGCACCAGCGACAGCCGCCAGTCAGTAGCGGCAGGTCGGGCCGGGCGTTGAGACTGCCCGGCGGAGTTACGAACGGTGTTTTGCCGGGTGCTGGCCGGGCGCGACGAGCCGTTGGGTTTGATCCGGTTTGATTTAGACGAAGCGGTTGGTTGGGCCATCAGATTAAACACGTGGTTGAGGGTAAAATTAGCGCAAAAAAGGCTGTACTATGCATTTTTTGATAACTTCGGCCGCCCATTTTGTGCTTCCTGCCCTAAAAAGTGACTGCTGACGAACGGCGAAACGAACGCGACGGGCTACTGAGTATGAAACGGGTTTTGGAGCCTGAATTAACCCGTCTGGAAGAATTGACTCTGTTCTATAACCCAGAAGAAAGTGATGAAGAATTCAGGAATTTAGTCAGTGAAGCCGCTCATTATCGAGATATTATTGGTCGGATAAATCAACAGATAGGTGATTTAATGGAGTGACTAATTAACGAACACAATGAATAAAATGGCGAACACAATAGAAAGGCTGAGGTTAGCCTCAGTCAACAAGTTGAAAACCATTCGGTTAGAGTACGAATCCTATCTGGCGGGGCTTTCTCCCGATGAACAGGAAGCGGCATGGGAACAAATGCGCCCGGTATTGAAACAACTAACTGAGCAGTCGGTAGAAAGTATGGCAGCCGTTGCCCAACAATTTGCCCGCTACGAAGCCCGGCAATCTCAGCGCGAGGCCGCGCCGATTCCCTGACAGATTTTCTTTGCCAATGCGGGGCCTTCGTAAATAAACCCGGTATAGACCTGCACCAAACTGGCCCCGGCCCGCAGTTTTTCGAGCGCATCGGCAGCCGTAAAAACCCCGCCCGCACCGATAATCGGAAACGCCCCGCCCGACTGTGTGTGCAGATACCGAATCACGTCCGTAGCCCGCTCACGGAGGGGCAACCCGCTCAGCCCGCCCGCGCCCATGCCCACAACGGCGGTCGGGTCGGTCTGCAATCCGTCTCGGCCAACAGTGGTGTTGGTGGCAACTACCCCGGCGATTCCCGTTTCCTGCACAATGGCAATAATATCGTCTAACTGACTGTTGGTCAGGTCAGGCGCAATTTTCAGCAGAATCGGTTTGGTTGGCAAACCGGCTTTCCGGGCCTGCTGCTGATTCTCGGTTTGCAGCGTTTTCAGGAGGTTAGTCAGGGGTTCGCGTTCCTGTAATTCGCGCAGGCCGGGCGTATTAGGGCTGCTGACATTGACCACGAAATAATCAACGGCATCGAATAATTCCCGGAAACACTGCACGTAATCATCGGCGGCTTTTTCGTTTGGCGTGTCTTTGTTTTTGCCGATGTTACCGCCCACAATCACCCGATTCCGGGCAGGTTGCGTTTGCCGGTAGGCCCGAAGCCGGGCAGCGGCTGGCCCCGCGCCTTTGTTGTTGAACCCCATCCGGTTAATCAGCCCGCCATCGGCTTTCAGGCGAAACAAACGCGGTTTAGGATTGCCGGGCTGCGGGCGGGGCGTAACGGTGCCAATCTCCACGAACCCAAAACCGAGGTCGGCCAAGTCGCCGACGTGTTCGGCGTTTTTATCGAAACCAGCCGCCATCCCCACCGGATTCGGAAACGATATGCCAAACACGGTACGGGCCAACGCGGGGTTGTCAACGGTATAAAACCGCCGGGCCAACGCCGAAAAACCCGGCACGGACAGCATGATTTTCAGCGCAGTGGTCGCAAAATGGTGAATCGTTTCGGCATCGAACCGGAAGAGAATCGGTAACAGCAGGCGTTTGTACATGATAGCAAAAGTAGGCACGATTTACCCAAACAACTCTGACGACAGGTAGCGGTCGCCCCGGTCGCAGATGATACAGACCACCACGCCCGATTCAATCTCCTCAATCAGTCTTAGGGCTACGTGAACGCCACCACCACTGCTCATCCCGGCAAAAACGCCTTCTTCGCGGGCCAATCGGCGGGTCATCAGCGTGGCTTCTTCCTGCGATACCTCCATCGTCCGGTCAATACGGGCTGGCTCAAAAATGGCGGGGAGGTACTCCTGCGGCCACTTTCTGATGCCGGGAATCGAAGAACCGTCGGTGGGCTGACAGCCAATAATCTGGATAGCCGGGTTTTTCTCTTTCAGGAAACGCGACACGCCCATAACGGTGCCGGTGGTTCCCATTGAGGCCACAAAATGCGTGATTTCTCCGGCAGTGTCGCGCCAGATTTCGGGGCCGGTGGTGCGGTAATGGGCTAAGTAATTGTCGGGGTTGGCAAACTGGTTGAGCATAAAAAATCCGCCCGTTCCGGCTTTGTCAACGGCATAATCGCGGCAGTGTTCAATGGTGTCAAGCAGCGTTACGGTTGCGCCAAAAGCTTCCATCGTCAGTACGCGCTCGCGGGTTGAGTTTTTAGGCATTACCAGTTCAATCTCCAGGTCATAGAGCCGGGCAATCATCGCCAGGGCAATGCCGGTGTTGCCGCTCGTGGCTTCGATGAGTTTCTGGCCGGGGCGAATCTCGCCCCGATCCAATGCGCCCTGAATCATGCTCCGGGCAGCCCGGTCTTTCACGCTGCCACCGGGATTATCGCCCTCCAATTTACCGAACAGCCGAACACCGGGCTTCGTGTTTAGTCGGTTGAGTTCAACCAGGGGCGTGTTGCCCACCAGATCAAGCAGTGTTGCCATTTTGTTTTCGTTAAGCTGAGACTGGCTTTGTATGAAAAAACAAAGCCCCGGTGTTTAGTTCAGCCGTTCGGCGGCAATCGACTTTCACTATTCGGGGAAGTGTGTAAACGGTCTTGACTTCGGGGCGGTAATTTGGCAAGTTTGCTGCCGTACAAACCACATCATTTTCTCATGCAACCATTTCCCTATCAGGCAGCTATGCCCTTGAGCGACTTAGAGACCGTCGCCCGTCAACTCGCCCTTACCGATGTTGCATTGCCCTTCACCGGCCGCCGTCGCCGAATTTCGAGGCACAACATTATCCGGCTCGAAGGCGATGGCAACTACACCACGTTTTTCTTCCGTGACGGCACCAAACTTATGGTCTCGCTGACGCTTAAAAAATTAGACAGTCGGCTTTCGCCGACCGTCTTCGCCCGGTCGCACAAGAAAAACATTGTCAATCTGCTCTATTTGCAGGAGGTCGGAGCCGATCATCAGCCATTTGTGATGAGCCTCGCCAACGGCGACCGCGTTGATATTTCGCGCCGGAAAGCCACCGCCTTCATGCGCCACGTGTCGGGCTTTCAAGAGACGATGAAGCGGTTAGCGAGTTGACAGATTACGGTATTCGGTTTACGGTAGGCTTTCGCGTCAGCACTTCATAAACCGCAAACTGAATACCGATTTATTTTTTCTTCCGAAAATGACTCTTTGCCTGTACGGAATCTTTGTGGGTTCGCGGTGGAATTGAACCATAGTAATGTTCATGAGTTTCTACCCATTCTTTTCCAACATAATATGCTTCCTCATGCGACAAACCGCTTAGATAAGGTTGTTGCCAATACGTTTGAGTCATGTAATCTCGCCATCGCCACAGCCGCCACCATTGTCTTGTTTGTATTCTGTATAAACGATGATTACGTTGGGGATACAACAATATAAATCGCTTGTAGAAATCGTTTGACAGTGTATCAGACAGACCACCTTTATATACACATTTCTTACTAATATCAACCTATGCTATCTCCTCAGTACCTTCAACGATTATGCCATCTATGAAGAAGCGGCATATTGCATAGAGCGGGTTTACATTGCATAAAGCAATAAAGAGTAGGCTGAAAACGGTTATTTTAATGAATTTTCGCATCTGATTCAGGAGTGTAAATCAACGTATCAAAGCGCCCCGTTCTCTCATAATGATCTGTTGCTGAAATAGAATCTTTATGCGTTTGAGGGGGCAGAGAACCTGTATATTCTTTGTACTTTACACGAAAATTTAAAAAAATTACCCTCCTTTTTTCATCAGAAATTTCTATATCTAGTTGTCGCCATTTTTGAACTGTCAAGTATTCACGCCATCGCTAAAAATTCCAGGGTTTAATCTGTTGAACTCGGCATAAAGTTGTATCAGCCTTAGGGTACATGAGTTTGTATCGCTTATAAAAAGGGTCTTTATATGCACGTTCTAATGTACCTCCATAAACAAATTTTTCATCTCTTGTAACATACATATAATCAATCGTTCCCTCAACAAGTATCCCCTCGACAAACAGGCGAAACAAGCCATGTAGTGGAGGAATGTTGCTTAACAAAATGAATAGTAACCAGTACCAAAAGATTCTGGCACGTTTCATATCTTCTTCCGAAAATGCTCCTTGACCTGTACAGAATCTTTATGGGTGATGGGAGGAATTGAACCATAATACGGTTCATAAATGCCCCACCATTTTTGTAATATTTTATGAACTTCATCATCTGACGTACCCGCTAAATAGGGTTGTTGCCAATAGGGCTGAGTAACATAATCTCTCCATCGCCAAAACCGCCAAAGTTCGGTAGAATGGATTCTGTATAATGCACGGTTTTCCCTTGGCTCGATTAGTATATACCGTTTGTAATAAATATTTGATAGTGTATCTTGTATTCTTCCCATATACACAAATTTTTTATCTTCAGTTATATAAGTGGCTTCTCTAAATCCCTCAATAACTACACCGTCTACAAAAAACCGACAGCAACTATACATTGGATTTACATTACAAATGGCAATGAATAACATCCAGTAAAAAAAGGGCTTAATATATTTTTTCATGGCTTATTAATAGTTTCTCTGCTGACACTTCTGCCAGCAGAGAAACTATGATGTCAATTACAGCTTCCCGCATTTGATGGAGCTGGGCCACCCGCGTGTGTGCGATTAATTATGCGAGCAGATTGCGCTTGAAACAGACGCTCACCTAACAGACCAATGCTTGGGCCATAAATGGTATAAAATGAGTTCGGCCCTTGAAGCATTCCCGTTCCTGAACTTGCCATACCAAAGGGGTAATTCATCCAGTCACCTGAAATACCCACACCAATCATTCCTAAAACACCAGTGCACATATTACCGCAGTTCCGGTTGAATAGGTGATAGTTTTGATTACCGTATTGTTGAATGTAGGTAACAATTTGCGTCATCTCACTACCATTCACATTGAACGTCACCTGCACATCCCAATTACCATAATTTGCGTCATCTCCAAAAGCAGGCGGACCAGACGGAGAAATAGGATCACCTGCACTCGCTGGATAAAAACCAATAGAGCGCCGGATAACTGTCCCATCAGATTGAGTTTGTGTTAGTGTTAAAAAAGCATGGCCTACCTTGTGTTTGTCAGTAAAAGTAGCCCCAAGGTTCAACGGTTCTGGCGAGTCGGCAGTAGGCTGATCTACGCTCATTGTTAAGCGGTAGGTACTGCCGGGGTCATCTGTGAAGCATTTAAGATGATCTATTGGATTAACAGAGACATCCGGTGCATTTGCCACGTACATTCGATTAAACACTTATTGCATCGCATAAGGGTTAAAAACCCATCCGCTTTGTCCATTGCCCGTAGAATTACCACCTGCGTTAGAGTTGTAGGTATACGTGTTGGCGGCTATTGGAGACCACGTATCACAAATGATGGTGAAGGCACTCGCACCACTAAAATTATAGAATGGGCCATAATTGATGCCTGCAAACGAAACTGTGTAGGTATATACGACGTAACTCTGCGTAAGGTAACAGGCAGCCTTGCGCCCTCCTTTTCCGGGTTTGTTGTCTGGGTTTTCAACTTCGCCCAGCCGCTTGCCTTTTTCGTAGTAGTAGCCGCGCAGCATTTTATCGGCTTCGTCTGAGAAAATCATGGCTCCGGTAAACGTCGCGTCTTCGTCGAAGTACATCTTTTTCGCTTTGTATTCCTGTTCACCAATCACCGTCAGGTATTCGATATGCTCCCGCCCTTCGCGCTTGTAAATCACGGCTTTGCGCGTTGTGAACACCTCCGCCGGGCTACTGACTTTCTTCGGTTTTTTGTCTAAAGCTAGCGTAACGTGCGGGTAACCAGACACGGAGGCATCCAATGGCACAAGAACGACCTCGGTGCCGTCAACGAACGTCTCTTTTCGGGCATAGTCCCAGATTAGCTTTTTTTCGTAGTCTTTTCGGGGTTCGGCGGTTGGGGTGTCGCCTTGCTGTCGGGCATTGCCAGATGCCTGCTTGTATCGGGTATAGATGAGCCGGGCCTCATCTATCGATAGCGTTGAAGCCGCAGTCGGCTTGGGTTGCAGCGATTCCTCGGTAGGATGGCAGTTTACCAGCCATACCGTGCATACAACGGTTAATAAAACGGAAAGTAGTCTTTTCATGATTTTATGGAGGTTTAATTACGGGTCAAAGTTGCCCGGTTAAACCGCATAAAATCTTGATATATATCATTTTTTGCCAAAAATTACGTTTTTCTGGCCCGAATGCGGCTCAACGTTTCAGACGTTATACCCAGAAACGACGTAATGTGCTTATTGGATAGCCGGGCAATAAGGTGGGCATATTGCTTTGTAAAGATAGCGTACCGTTCTTCTGCTGGCAGCATCCGCAAATAATGAGCGCGTAATTCGCTCCGAGCGTAATATTGCTCTGTTATCACTCGCCCTACTGCATTAAATTCCTTAAAATCAGCATACAGGCTGTGCAATTGCTGGTAAGAAATTGAGTAAGATTCACAAGCGTCTAATGTTTCGAGGTATTCAAAGGAGGGCTGTTGGGCGTAAAAACTAACGGATGAAATTACGAAATCATATTGGCCCATAAATCCGGTCGTAATTTCTTTGTCATTGTTAAGATAATAACCCCTAACCAGGCCTTTTTCTAAAAAATACATTCGTTGAGAGACTTGTCCGGGTTGAATAAGTAATACTCGGCGCGAAAACAACTCTTTTCTCAACAATTGGCTGAGTGCGTGTTGAAACTCTTCAGGGAATGGATAAATTTTTTCAATAATTTTGAAAAGAGTTTGCATAAAAAATTAGGTTCTTAGAAAAAACGGTCTTTTACAGTTTACAGGGTGCTGACGCAAAAGAATTATTCGCGTCAGCACCCTGTAAACCAAATACCAAAAACCGACTTACTTCTTCGCCAACTCCTCATCGCGCAGGGGCCGCCGGAGAATCTTGCCGACGTTGCTCTTGGGCAATTCGGTGCGGAACTCAACGTATTTCGGGATTTTGTAACCCGTCAAGTTTTCGCGACAGTAGGCTTTGATGGCTTCTTCGGTCAGGTTCGGGTCTTTCTTCACCACGAAAATCTTGACGCACTCGGTTGATTTCGGGTCAGGAACGCCAATACAGGCGACCTCTAAAACGCCCGGACATTGCGAAACAACTTCCTCAATCTCATTGGGATACACGTTAAAGCCCGACACTAAGATCATGTCTTTCTTGCGGTCAACAATCTTGAAAAAACCGTCGGTATCCATCACGCCAATGTCGCCGGTCTTAAACCAGTCGCCTTCCATCACCTTCGCCGTTTCGTCGGGGCGGTTGTAGTAGCCGGGAAACACCTGCGGCCCCCGCGCCCAGATTTCGCCGGGCTGACCGAGTTCGGCTTCTGTGCCTTCTTCCGTCATGCACTTCATCTCGGTGCTCGGCCAAGGAACGCCGATGGTACCCACCCGGATGCCCAGACTTGGGTTTGACGACAGCACGGGCGACGTGTCTGACAGGCCGTAG